>QMOE01000296.1 GCA_003648125.1 Chloroflexota bacterium | reverse complement strand
GATAGTGCATGACTCTACAAACCGAGTTTGAATTTACCCTGCCACGTGGATACGTGGATAAAGAAGGCAACCTGCACAAAAAGGGCGTCATGCGGCTGGCTACGGCCATGGACGAGATCGCTCCCCTGCGAGACCTGCGGGTGCGGGCCAACGACGCTTACCTGGTCATCATCTTGCTCTCGCGGGTGATCGTCCAACTGGGGGCGCTGGATCGAGTCACCCCTCGGGTGGTCGAGAACCTCTTTGCCGCCGATCTGGCCTATCTCCAGACCTTTTACCGCCGCATTAACGAGGAAGGGATAACCACCGTCACGGTGACGTGTCCCGAATGTCAGACCGAGTTCGAGGTGGATTTGGCCGACTTGGGGGGGGAATAAGCGGCTACCCCCTCGACCGGTTGTACGAGGAGGTAGCCTACATTTCCTATCATTTCCACTGGTCGCGCGATGAAATCTTGAATCTCGAACACCCGGAGCGCAAACGCTGGGTGGCCGAGATCGCCAATATCAACAGTCGTCTCAACGAAGCGAGATAGCGATAATTGGTCATGTCAAAATTTGCCGATGACAGCAATACGTTTCGCACCCTCAAAGGGTTTCCTCCTGCGCCCGGGGCCAAGTCCGGTTCACCTGAAAAGGCGTCGTCCGAGTTGGAGGTAGACGTATATGCCCTGTCCAGGGAGATATACGCGCTCTTGGAGCAAGAATTGGCGCTGGAAAACGAGCGGTTGGTGCGGAGACAATCCTGGTAGGGAGGCAATCACATGGCACGGATAGATCCCATACCCGCCTTCAGGTTCCACGTGGAGATCGAGGGTATCATCGAGGGCGCTTTTCTGGAGTGTAAAGGGCTGGGCCTGAAATGGAAGGTCTTCAAGTACAAGGAAGGGGGCGTCAACAACTATGTGCACCAACTACCGGAACGGGTTGACTATTCCAAGGTCACGCTAAAGCGGGGAGTAGACTTTTCGCACGCGCTTTGGGATTGGTGTCAGCAAGGAATCAGGAACGGCCGGGTAGAGCGCAAGAACGTGTCCATCGTCCAGTTCAACACGGCTGGCGAGGAGGTCAAACGCTGGAATCTGACGGACGCTTATCCGATCAATTGGAAGGGGCCGCAACTCAAGTCGCAGAGCAAAAAAGTGGCAATTGAGACTTTGCAGCTCGTCTACAATGGGTTGACGCTGGACGATCAAGTGTAGGGCAAATTGTTAATTTGCCAATCCAATGACTATCAGTCCACAACACCGAAATCACAATATCGCTCGTTCTGTGCTCGCACGGGCACGGCGTGTGCGCAAGTCGCTTTCCCCCTGGGTGCGAAGGCGACTGTCGGGGCGGCGAGCAATCGCCTCTGCTCGCCGGGCGATGGTCACGGCCCAGCCCACCCGCTCGCTGGTGAGCCGGGTGCGGCGCACCGTGGCGCGGGCCACCGTCTGGCGGCCTGACGTTGGTTCAATTGCGCCGGCGCTGACGGCCAGTTTTTCCAATTCGATCGTGACTCGCTTCCCCTCCATCGGGGACAAGTATCGCCCTCAGCCGTCTGAAGCCGACGCGGAGCAAGCGACTGAGATGACCCTGAGCGAGAAGCCGGTAGCAGCGCCGTCACCGGTCGCCGCCCCTTTTTCTGGCGGCGAACGGCGTTCTGCGCCTCCTCCCCCCCGGCGGTCGCTGTCCCGCTGGGCTGTTCCTGCTGGACAGCAAACGTCTGCTCCGGCCCGGCCGCCTGTGACTGAGCACCATCCCACAACGTTGCCGCAGAACGCCCGTCTGTTTTCGCGGGTCGAGGAGATGCCGCAGGTGAGTAAGCAGAGCGAGCAAAGGGCAGAACTGCTGCCTTCAACGACCGAGGGGCCAGTTCAGCGCCAGGGCGGGGAGAAGGCGACCGTTCAGACAGCCCCGTCCCTGGTCCCGGAGGAGCCGCCCCACACGGCCGTCTCCGCTCCGCCCGTGGAAGCTCCGCTTCAGCGCCAGGATGGCGAGGAGAGAGCGCCCATCCAAACAGTCCCGGCCTCAGTTTTGGAGAAACCGCTTCTCGCGGTCGTCTCCGCTTCGCCCGTGGAAGCTCCGCTTCAGCGTCGCGCCGTGGAGAGAGCGCCCGTCCAGGTCGCCCCGCCGTCAGCCCCGGAGGAGCCGCCCTCCGCGGTCGTCTCCGCTCCGCCCGTGGAAGCTCCGCTTCAGCGCCGCGCTGGAGAGAGAGCGCCCATCCAGGCCGCCCCGCCGCCAACCCCGGAGGAGCCGCCCCACACGGTCGTCTCCGCTCCGCCCGTGGAAACTCGGGTTCAGCGCCGTGCCGGGGAGAGAGCGCCCGTCCAGGCCGCCCCGCCGCCAACCCCGGAGGAGCCGCCCCACGTGGTCGTCTCCGCTCCGCCCGTGGAAACTCGGGTTCAGCGCCGCGCCGGGCAAATGCGGCTGCGCGCGGCCCCACGCCGCCGCCTGCCGCTGACGCAGCCGTCCATCGCCATCGTCCGGCAGACCACCGCCCGCCTCGAGGCGCAGGGGTATCGCTTCAAGCGCAAGCGTCAAATTACGCCCGCCCCTCCCAGCCAGGTCGCGCGGGCCGCCGCCGAGTTGGAGCGCGGCGCAGGAGCGGGCAGCGCCCTGGCGGAGAAACCGCGTGCCGTGATGGAAAGCGCCCTGGGGCAGGATTTTGGCGCTGTGCGGGTGCACACGGCCCAACTGGCTCCTCTCGGCGTCCAGGCTGCCAGCCGGGGCAGCGATGTTTACGTCGGGCCGGGGCAGGATCGCTTCGACACGCCGGATTCATTGTCACTGCTGGGGCACGAGTTGACCCACGTCTCTCGGCGAGGCGGTGGATTAGTCAGCGCCATGCCCGCCGCGCAGATGACCGTCCTGCCGGTGACACAGTCGCCGGTCGGCGTGGCGCGTGAGGAGGAGGAAGCCGACAGCGTCGAGCAATCCATCAAGCGTCTTCTCGGTTCAGAAGCCTTGACGCCGCCCACTTTTGAAGAATTGCCCCCCGGCGAGCCAGGGATGGAGCTGCGGGAGACTGGTGGGAGCGAGGAGGAGGAAGAAGGCTCGGCGCTGGAAGATGCGGCCTTGTCGCCCGACGAGTTGGCTGCTTCGCCCGAGCTGTTCCTGCGCCAGGAGGTGGCTTTGCTCGTCGCCGCGCAACAGATGGCGGGCGAGGGCGAATATCCACTGGACTTGTATCAGAATTTGTTGGACATCGCTCCGCCGGACCTGGACGCAGCGGCAGAGGAAGGCGTCATCTCTATTGAGGATGTGGAAGCTATCGGGGAAATGGCTGCGCTGCTGGCGGAAATCGAAGCGGGACAGGAGAAAGAGGAGCCGGAAGAAGCGGAATTGAACCTGGGACGACTGGCGCGGCAGGTCTACCCATTCGTCAAGCAGATGTTGGCCGTGGAGCGCGAGCGCATGGCGATGTGAGCGAAATATAGAGCGGAGTGACCCGATGACCATACAAAAAGTCCAAATTTACCGGATGGGGCAAACACAACCGGTCGTTGATTGCACTGCCCAGTTCAACCCCACCCAGTTGCAATTATCCAAGAAAGCCAGTTGGAAGACGGAAAAAGCCCCCAAGAAAAATATCGGCACCACCACCTTTGGGGGCGGGGACCCAATCAAGCTATCCGTCAAGCTGTTCTTCGATACCACCGCCAGCGGCGACGACGTGCGAGATTATACAGAGCCGCTGATGAACTTGACGATGATTGATGTAAAAAGGGTGGGCACCCTGGGGACGACGCTCTCGAGTGAACTGGCTGCAAAAACGGCCAGTTTGGTCTCCAAGAGCGCCGAAATTGCCCGCGTGGAAGATCTATCCACTTCGGGCTGGACCAAGTACTGGAACTATGGCGCATGGGAACGGAACACAAACGAGAAAAAACGACTGCCAGCGCTGCGCTCGCAAAAGAGCAGGCTCGAAAAAAAAGTGCAGGAACTGACGCAGCAACTGGCAGACTTTCAGAGCGGGGCCATAGGGGGAGGGGCCACGCCGCCCAAGTGCAAGTTCGTCTGGGGGAGTTTTTCGTTCGTCGCCGTCATACCATCGGTGAGCGTCACGTTTACCATGTTCCTCCCCAGCGGCGCACCTGTGCGGGCAACGGCCAAAGTTGATCTGATACAGATCGAGGACCCATTCGAACAGCCGCCCCAGAACCCCACCTCGCGCAGCGTCCCCAGAAAGGTGTGGGTGGTGAAGGCAGGGCAGAGGTTGGATTGGATCGCCTACAAGGAATTCGGGAGTGCGGCGATGTGGCGCTATATCGCCCAGACCAACAACCTGGATAATCCCTGGGACTTGAGAGCAGGACAGG
>QMOE01000295.1 GCA_003648125.1 Chloroflexota bacterium | reverse complement strand
CTTTTCGACCGGGAAGGTGTGGCCGGAACAGTTGATGACCACGACCTCATCCTGCTTGATTATACCCTGACTAAGCAACTTGAACAACCCAGCAAAGGCCGTCGCCGCCGCTGGCTCCATCGAGACGCCATCCAATTTAGCCATCACGTGCATGGCACGGAACGCCTCCTCGTCTGTGACAGCCTCGAAAGTACCGCCGTGCTCCCGGATGGTTCGAGATAAGAAGGAGTAGGCCGGGCCGGGGCTGCCGGTGGCGATGGTGATGACCCGCGTCTGCGGGTTGAGCACCGGTTCGGCCTCCTCTAGCCCCTTGTTGAAGGAATTGACCATCGGCGCGCAGCCGGCCACCTGGATGCAGGCCAGCTTGGGCATCTTGTCTACCAATCCCAGCATCATCAATTCCTCGTATGCTTTCCACACGCCCACCGGCCCCATTCCCCCGCTGACGGCCTGAAAGTACCAATCAGGGGCGCGCCAGGGAGTGTCACCGGAGCCAATTAGTAAGGGCAGTTGTTCGGCCATCTCAAAAGCAACGGTTTTCATGGCCTCACGGGCCGCTATGCTCCGAATGCCTCGGTCGAGGAAAAGCCCCTTACGGTTTGCAAAATCCGCCGCCACCTTTTTGGTCTGATCATAGGTAGCAGTCACTTTGATGACCTCGCTTCCGTAGAGCGCCACCTCACGCATTTTCTCCGGGGGCACCAGGCTGGTCAAAAACGTCCACATTTTAATGCCGGCCAGCGCAGAGTAGGCCGAATAAGAGATGGCGACGTTGCCAGTGGAGGCGACGACCGCCTCGGTCACATCATACTCCTTCATCACCGAAATAGCCAACGCCGCCTGCCGGTCCTTGAACGATCCAGTCGGGCCTTGTCGCTCGTCCTTGAAATAGATGTGCGGACAGCCGAGCATCAGCCCCAGGTTGGTGGCGTGGAGCAACGGTGTGCCCCCTTCACCCATGGTCACTTTGTTGGCATCGTCACGGAGAGGAAGCAGTTCCCGGTAGCGCCACATGTCGAATGGGCGCTCGCGCAGCACGGCGGGCCATTGCTCCCGGACACGGTCGTAATCGTATCGGGCATCAAGCCACTGTCCGCCACACTTTTCGCACGCCTTCAGTGGCCGGGTAAACAAAGTGCGATGTCCGCAGTCCGCGCACTCTAACCAGACCTCGTGACTGAATTCATCTCGCTTCATCCCGTTGTTCGCCTCCTGGTTTGTGCCCCAACCGCTCCATCGCCGCCGCTACGTCTGCCAGTAGCTCTTGCTGCTCAAAGATTCCTTTTTGCAGCAATGCCTCCACCCCACAGTCGAGAATCTCTTGCTCTTCCGGGGTCAGATCCTTGGCAGTCACAACGATGATAGGAATGGAGCGAGTGGTTTTATCCATCTTGATTGCTTCCAAGACAGTAAACCCATCCACATTCGGCATCATGAGGTCCAGAATGATAATATGTGGCGGGGTCTGCTTAATCAGAGCGATGGCTTCCTGACCGCCGTCTGCCTCTATGACCCGGTATCCCTCTTGGGTCTCGAGTATACGGCGCAAAAGTTTTCGATCATCCGGTTGATCGTCCACCACCAATACCAGGTGCTGCCCGGTCTCTTGGTCCAGGCGACTCAGCGCAGCCAGCAAATCCTGCTCCAAAATCGGCTTGATTAAATAATCGGCCGCCCCCAGGCTGAGACCGCGATCCTTCTCACTCACGATGGTACACATGACAACCGGGATGTCGCGGGTTTCAGGATCGGCCTTGAGTTCCTGAATGACCTGCCAGCCATCCTTGCCGGGCATCATCACGTCCAGTGTGATGGCGTAGGGCTTTAGTTCTCTGGCTCGCTCCACCGCCACCGCACTGTTGGTAAGGCCAACGACCTGATAACCCCGCCTGCTCAAGTAACGGCGGAAAAGTGTGATGACGCCCTCGTTATCCTCCACGCAGAGAACGATTTTTTGCCCAGTTTCTTCTGATTCCGCTTGCTTCTCCACCTTCTTCTCCGGCAATGAAGGGCCAGCGATAGGCAAGGCCATGTAGAAAGTAGAGCCTTTCCCCAACTCACTCTCCACCCATATGCGCCCGTTGTGCATTTCCACAAAGCTACTGGTGATAGAAAGGCCCAGCCCCGTGCCCCCAGCCGCACGGGTGGTGGAGGCATCCGCCTGGGTGAAAGGCTCAAAGATCAACCCGATCTTGTCCGGCGGAATACCGACACCGCTGTCGGCCACGGAGATGATCACTTCGGTATCCGTGGCACTTGCCTCCACGCGAATGAACCCTTCCTGGGTGAACTTGGCCGCATTGGAGACGAGATTGAGAAGCGCCTGCCGGACACGTCGCACATCGCCGGTTAGCATCGGCAGATCCGCAGGTACAACTTGTTGCAACTTGACGCCGGGCTTGTCCTTGACAAGCGCGATAGCGGTAGCCATGACCCCCTTGATGATCTCTTTCAAGTCCACCCTCTCAAAGACCATCTCCATCTTGCCAGACTCGATCTTGGAAACTTCCAGGATGTCGTTGATCAACCCCAGCAGGTGCTGACCGCTATCGTAGACCGCCTGCAAATCGGTACGCTGCATGTCAGTGAGCGGGCCATCAATCTCCTTGAGGATGACGCGGGAGAATCCAATGATAGAGTTGAGCGGGGTGCGCAACTCGTGGGACATGTTAGCCAGAAACTGGCTCTTGAGCCGATCCACCTCCGCCAGCCGCTCGGCAGTATGCACCGCCTCCTGATACAAACGAGCGTTCTCCATAGCCACACTCAAGTTAGCGCCCACCAGATCGGCGAACTCGATGCTCACGAGCGGCTGCCCCTCCATCGCGCCGAGGCCAAGCACGCCCAACTCTTGAGCGCGCGAGGCCAGGGGGACATAAATAACAGATTGGACTTGAGCCTGCCCAATCATACGTGTCAGCGGCCCGCCAACCTCGTCAGTCGCATCCAGGATAGTGGTGCGGCGCTCTTTCAGCGTATCAAAGAGTACAGCGTTCATCTCGCGCGTCACTCGATCAAAGCCCTCGGGCAACAAAATGTCGGCGGCGTCGGCGGTGTGGAAAGCAACCGGGCGGAGCGACTGCTCCTCCACATCCCAGGCAAAGACGGCGGAAGGCACATTCAGATAGCCAGAGATAGTCTCCCCAGCCCGGTGGAGCAATTCATCCAAATCTAGCGACGTGGCGGCGGCCTGGAGCATCTCGCTGATGAGAGCGCGGCGCTGGGCATCGGCCCGGGCATCCTGAAACAAACGGGCGTTGGCGATAGCGGTAGCCAATTGGTCGGCCATCGTCTGCAAGGCCGAGACGTCATCTTCGGAGAAAGCAGCGGCCTGCTCAGATTGGACGTCCAACACACCGATCACTCTTCCCCGCACTTTTAGCGGCAATCCCATCTCTGAACGAGTGGTGGGAAGATCAGGGTTATCGAAAAACATCGCGTCCGCGCCCACGTCTAGAGCGATGCGAGGCTTCCCCGTCTCTGCGACGTAACCAACGATGCCAACCTCGCCGACTTTGAGTTTATGTTCCCGTTCCAGCATCCGCTGACCGCCCTCGGAGGAAGCGGCCTGCAGAACGGCATACTCGTCCTGCTCGTCCAGGAGAAAGGCGCCAGCGTGATAGTAACCAAAGTGCTCAGAGATGAGGTGCACCGCCGAGTCTAGCAATTTGGCTACATCCAGAATAGCAGTAGCGTTCCGGGCCACCTCAGAAGCAGCGGTCAACTGAGCCGCCCGTCGCTGCACCTCCTCGAACAAATTGGCGCTCTGCAAAGCGATGGCCGTCTGACTGGCAATGGCGATCAACAAATTCCGGTCGCGCTCATCATAGACGTGAGGAGTGGCGTAATCCTGCACCGCCATTACACCCAGCACCTGATCACCCACCATCAACGGCACTCCCAGATAGGAAAGCGCGGGTTGCCCAACCCGTTTTATCCCCATCTCTGCCGTCTTTTCCAAAGTCTTTTCCACGGTATCCTCTGTGATGAGCAAGCCCGTGCGGTTCCGAACGATGTGGCCGGCATACCCCCGATCGGCGGGAATGACGATGATCTGTTCGTCTACTGCCGATTCGGTGATATTGAGAGGAAAGGAAATTTCCTCTTTCCGCGAGTCGTAGAGGCCAATGTAAAAGTTAGTGGCATTCAACAGTTGGGAAACCCCCCGGTAAGTCTCTCTCAGCACCTCCTCCACGGTCAGGCGGGCAGTGAGGGACTGGGCCAACTCGTTCAACACGACCATCTCCTCGGCGCGAGTGCGGGCCTCGCCAAACAAACGGGCGCTATCCAGCGCCATGGCCACCTG
>QMOE01000294.1 GCA_003648125.1 Chloroflexota bacterium | reverse complement strand
GTACGGCACTCGCTACTACGCCGACTACCGGGAGCTACTGGCGCGGGATGAACTGACAGGAGTGTTCGTGGGGACGGAGCCTACCCGCCACCTGGAAGTGGTCGCAGAGGCCACAGCCCACGGCAAACACGTCCTCTGCGACAAACCCATCGCCCTGACGCTGGCGGAGGCCGACGAGATCATCAACCTGGCGCAGGAGGCCGATGTCAAACTGATGGTACCCTTCAACCCCAGGTTCCAGTTGCCGCTGATAAAGGTCAAGGCCGCGCTGGAGAGCGGCGAGGCCGGGGAACTGGTCTCCGTCTTTGCCATCAAGTACGGCAAACTGCCGACCAAGATCCCCGGCCCGGCCGACTACAGTTGGCTGGTAGATCCGCAGCAGGCCGGGGGCGGCGGCTTTCTCGACATCGGCATCCACGCCGTGGACGCGCTGCGCTGGCTGGCAGGGAGCGAGGCCAGCCGGGTCTATGCCCACATCGGCGCTTCCCTCTACGAGGGCCTGCCGGTTGACGACATCGGAACGATGACCGTCGAGTTCGAGAATGGCGTGGTGGGGGCGCTGAGCGCCGGCTGGGCCAACCCCGACTCTTACCCCACCTGGCTCGACGTGCGCTTCGAGATCCTGACGACAAAGGAAGCCTTCCTCATTGACAGCCCCTACCACGATTACTGGTGCTACGGGCCAGACCGCGCCGAGAGGCAATACTGGTGGCGGCGGGACGTAGACGGCCTGGTGAACGAATTCGCGAGGGCCATACTGGAGGATCGGCAACCGGCGATCAGCGGCGAGGACGCCCGGGCAGCGTTGGCCATCGCACTGGCGGCCTATGACTCTTCGGCCAGCGGCGAGGTCGTCGCCTTGAACTACCAAGTTGCGAGAGCGGCTACTTGCAACTTTAAGCAATTGGCGTAAAATACGTCCCAATGTCAACGCACTCGGTAAATTTTTTCGATGCCTGAATCCATCGAACAACGCACCCTCGACCACCTGCCCCTCCCACACGGCGCGGAGCGAGCGCCAGTCCTCCAGGAGCGCCTGGCAGACGACCGCCTGACGGAGTGGAGCAAGCCCCCATCCCAGACCCTAGCCCAAGTGTTGGGGAAACCCGTCTACTTTATCGTGTCGCTACCCTCACCCGCCCATAAGAAAAAATATCGTCATCCTCTGCCCCTGTCGCCTGCACTCGTTACACAAATAGCTGCTCTATAGAGATATATGTTTCACGACATTCGCCTAACCTCCAGGAAAATCCGCCAACGCCTGCACCTGATCGAACCACTGGCCTACCGTCATCGCCAGCCGTTATCCTGTTTCAAGTACCTCAAACTGTCAAACCCGATGGATTATCCGCCAGCCTCGCTGAAAGTAGACGACGAGAACTGGCAGACTATACCGTGGGGTTCCTACTGGGGCAAGTTCAACGCTGATTTCGTCCTTCACACACGGTTCCAAGTCCCCTCCAATTGGAGCGCCGACATTCCCATCGCCCTTTACCTGCCGATTGGGAAAGCGGGCGATTTCAGCCATCCCGAGGCGCTAGCATACATTGACGGCGCGCCCTACGCCGCCTGCGACCGGCATCACCAGGAAATCATCCTGCCGCCCCGCTACTGCGATACCGCTCCGCATCTGCTGGCGCTTCACGGCTGGGTCGGCAGCCTGAACAATGACCGGCAAGCCCAGCTCTTGATGCGCGAGTGCGCGCTGGTGCAGATTGACCAGCCCACGCGCGATTTTCTGGCCCTGGCTCGGGTCGCGCTGGGAGTCGCCGATTGCCTGGACGAGAACGCCCCCGCGCGGGGGCGCTTGTACACCGCGCTGGACGAAGCGTTCAAGACACTGGACACCCGCGAGCCGTTCGACGACCGCTTCTACGAGAGCATCCCTGTTGCCACCGCCCTGCTGCGCGAGAGAGTCAGCCAGGCCGGGCCGCCGCTGGGGGTAGAGATCACGGCCGCCGGTCACGCCCACCTCGACGTGGCCTGGCTGTGGACGCTGGGACAGACCCGGCGCAAGGCCGGGCGCACCTTCCACAACGTCATCCGCCTGATGGAACAGTTCCCCGAATTCCACTTTAGCCAGAGCCAGCCCCAGTTGTACGACTTTGTGCGGCAGGACTATCCCGCGCTGTTCGAGGCCATCAAGCAGCGAGTGCGCGAGGGCAAGTGGGAGGTTCTGGGCGGCGCGTGGGTAGAGATGGATTGCAACATCACGGGGGCCGAGTCGCTAGCGCGGCAGTTCCTGCTGGGGCGCGCGTTCTTCCGCCGTCACTTTGGCGCGGAGGCGGAATCGCCCGTGCTGTGGCTGCCCGACGTGTTCGGCTATGCCTGGAACCTGCCGCAACTGATCAAAGAAGCGGACTTGAAATATTTCTTCACCATCAAGATCGGGTGGAACCAGTACAACCGCTTGCCTTACGATTCCTTCTGGTGGCAGGGGTTGGACGGGACACGAGTGCTGACCCATTTCAGCACCACCCCGTCGCGCGGCAGCGCCCACGCCAGCACCTACAACGCCGCCGCTACACCGGAGCAGGTGATGGGGACGTGGCGCAACTTTCAGCAAAAAGACGTGGGCCAGCCGGGCGCGCCGCCGCCGCTCTTGATGGCTTTCGGCTACGGCGACGGCGGCGGCGGGCCGACGCTCGAGATGGTGGAGAATATCCGCGAGATGGGCAAGTTTCCCGCTATGCCGCGCATCGCTTGCGGCAGGGTGGACGAGTTCTTCCGCGAGTTGGAAGCCACGATGGTAGACCGGATGCCGACGTGGAACGGCGAACTTTATCTCGAAAACCACCGGGGCACATACACAACCCAGAGCCGCAACAAGCGGGCCAATCGCAAGAGCGAGTTTCTCCTGCACGACGCCGAGTTTCTGGCCGCGCTGGCCTCCGTGAACAAAGAAACCAGGTTTTTCTATAAGCAAAGCGACAAAAACCTGGTTTCTACCTACAACTACCCCCACACCGAACTGCATCGCGCCTGGGAATTGATCTGCCTCAACCAGTTTCACGACATCATCCCCGGCAGCAGCATCGGCGCGGTCTACGTCGAATCACAGCAACAGTACGCCCAGGTGCGCAAAATCGGCAAGAGGGTCCGGGATGAGGCGCTGGCGGCAATTGCCGAGAAAGTGGGCGGCGACCTCCTGCTGGTCAATCCCACCTCTTTCACCCGCCGCGACCTGGCTTTCTGGGCGGGCGGAGACATTGGTGGACTAGAGCGTGAAGACGGTTCCCCAGTTCTCACTCAGTCCGTGGATGGCGGGTTGCTGCTGGACGCCGGCGAACTGCCGCCCTACAGCATAACTCCCCTATCTGTGGACACGGATGAACACGGGCTGCGCTCGCGGATTCCTGCCTCATCCGTGTTCGTCCGTGTTCATCCGTGTCCAGAACTGGAAAATGACCACCTGCGGGTAGAGTTGGACGGAACAGGCGACATCATCCGCATCTATGACAAACGCAACGACCGCGAGGTGCTGCCTGCGGGCGCAATCGCCAACCAGTTCCAGGCATTCGAAGACCGCCCCATCAACCCGGACGCCTGGGACGTGGACATCTTTTTCGACGACAAGCTGTGGCTGGCCGAGCCAGCCGACTCGGTGCGCGTGGCCGAAAGCGGCCCGCTGCGGGCCACGCTCGAAATCAAGCGGCGCATCCTGAACAGCGAATACGTCCAGCGCATCTCGCTGGCCTACAACAGCCCGCGCCTGGACTTTGATACCATCATTCAGTGGCGCGAGCGGCACGTCCTGCTCAAAGTCGCCTTCCCGGGGAACGTGCTCTCGCCGACAGCGACGCACGAAACCCGGGGGGGCAACTTCCAGCGTGCGACCATCGCAACACCAGTTGGGATTGGGCACGCTTTGAGACCTGCGCCCAAAAGTGGGTTGATTTGAGCGAGGGTGGCTACGGCGTCAGCCTGCTCAACGATTGCAAATACGGCCACGACATTCTCGATAACGTCATCCGGTTGAGCCTGCTGCGCGGCCCCACTGAGCCAGACCCGGAGGCCGATCTGGGCGAGCACCAATTCGCGTACAGCCTGCTCCCGCACAGCGGCGGCTGGGATGAATTGACCATCGCCAACGCCTATGCGCTCAACGACCCGCTGATTGTGTGGGCGGGAGAGGGGAGCGGAGGAGCGAGGGGGCAGAGGGGAAGAGGAGCGGGGGAGCAGTATACGTTCGTCGCCGTGAATCAGCCCAACATCGTCGTCGAGACCATCAAGCAGGCCGAGGACGGGCGCGGCCTCATCCTGCGCCTCTATGAGAGCCAGCGGCGGCGCGGCCACGTCACCCTCACCACCGG
>QMOE01000293.1 GCA_003648125.1 Chloroflexota bacterium | reverse complement strand
GGTACGAGTGCTGGAGGCGGAGGAAACAGTCGCCCTGGCGACACGTCTCGACGGCGGCGGTCACCTGCTGGCCTGGCCCGATGGCCGTCTGGAGGGCGACCGCTCTATGGCTCGTTGGTTGACTGCTCTGTTTCCCGGTCCGGCGGCTGAACTGCGAGACGACGTTTTCCTTGAGGTCTTTGCCCCGCCGCCGATGCTCGTCGTCGTCGGAGCGGTGCACCTGGCACAATCATTGGTCAGTCTGGCACAGACGCTGGGTTTCCGCGTTCGGGTAGTGGACGCGCGGCGAGTCTTTGCCACCTCGGAGCGGTTTCCTACGGCTGACGAACTGGTCGTTGCCTGGCCGCAGCAGGCGTTGAGGCCTCAGCAATTGCGGCCGCAGGATGTGGTGGTTGTTCTGACTCACGACCAAAAGTTTGACCTGCCCGCCCTAGAGGTGGCGCTACACAGCCCGGTGGAGTACATTGGAATGTTAGGATCGCAGACCACTCAGGCGAAGCGGAAGGGTGCGCTGCGTGAGATGGGCTTTGGCGAGACGGATCTGGCGCGCATCCACGGCCCCGTGGGGCTTGACCTGGGCGGGCGGGAGCCGGCCGAGATCGCGCTGGCGATTCTGGCCGAGATCGTCGCCGTGCGGCACGGGCGGAGTGGCGGCGCGTTGAGCGCGCGGTAAAGTTCGCGCTGATTCTTGACGCTCTCCATCTCTCTGCTATAATACACCATCAGTAGGGTGGGTTTCTTACCCGCCGCAAGGGGCGGCCGGCCCAGGCCGCCTCGTCGTGTGAATTGAGGGGACTATGCTAGAGAGATTGAACAAAGTCGAAGAACGGTACCAAGAACTGACGAACCTGATGGCTGACCCGGAGGTAGCCCAGGACTATGAGCGCGTGGCCGAATATGCCAAAGAGCGGGCCGAGCTAGAAGAAATCGTCGCCGCCTATCGGGACTATAAAAGCGCGGCTCAGGAATTAGCAGAGACAAAGCCGCTGTTGTCCGACGAGACGGACCCGGAAATGCGCGAACTGGTCACAGCAGAAATAGAGCGCCTGGAGACCGAACTGGCCGAGTTGGAACCACGGCTGCGACAATTGTTGCTCCCCCAAGACCCGCGCGACAGCAAGAACGTGATCGTCGAGATTCGCGCCGGGGCCGGTGGCGATGAGGCCGGTCTCTTTGCCGCCGATCTCTACCGCATGTACACCCGCTACGCCGAGCGACAGAAATGGAGCACAGAGCTGTTGAGCGAGCACGCTACCGGTGTCGGCGGCTTTAAGGAAGTAGTCTTTGGAGTCAAGGGCCGGGGTGCTTTCTCCCGCTTCAAGTTCGAGAGCGGCGTCCACCGCGTGCAGCGTATACCTGTCACCGAGTCCTCTGGGCGGATTCATACCTCTACCGTCACTGTGGCCGTTTTGCCAGAAGTGGATGACGTAGAGATTCACATTAATCCCAAGGACCTGGAGATTGTGGCTTACGGCTCCTCCGGCCCAGGTGGGCAGCACATGCAAAAGAACTCTACGGCTATCCGCATTACCCACGAGCCTACCGGGACGGTCGTCTCGTGCGAGAGCGAGCGCTCACAGACGCAGAACAAACTGCGGGCGATGGCTGTCCTGCGGGCCAGGCTCTACGAGCAGGAGCGGCGCAAGCAGGAAGCGGAGGTAGCCCAAAACCGACGCTCCCAGGTGGGCAGCGGTGGGCGGAGTGAGAAAATCCGCACTTATAACTTTCCCCAGAACCGCGTCACCGACCACCGGGTTGGGTTGAGCTTGTATAATCTGTCCGGCGTGCTGGATGGCGACATAGATGCCTTTATCGAAGAATTGACCGCGCGGGAACGGGCGGAGCGATTGGAGGCCCTGGGAGAGAGTGAGTAGAGATGTTGAAAGCTCAATCCCGACACCGATGTTAAACGTTGGGCGGGCATTGCGTCGGGCGGCCCCTGAACTGGATGCCATCACAGACGCTCCCCGGCTGGAAGCGGAGATACTCTTGGCTCACGTGTTGCAATGCTCGCGCACGGTGCTGTTGACTCACCCCGAACGGCCTCTCACCCCTGTCCAACTCTCGCGTTATCAAACTCTCGTCAGCCGCCGTGCCTCCGCCTACCCGCTGCCCTGTCTCACCGGTCGGATCGAGTTCTATGGGCTAGAGTTTGAAATCACGCCGGATGTGCTGATCCCCCGCCCGGAGACGGAGGTATTGGTGGGCCTGGCGCTGGCGCGTCGCCCGGCGACCGTTGTAGACGTCGGCACTGGCTCTGGCTGCATCGCCGTCTCGCTGGCGGTTCACTTGCCCGAGGCCGCCATCTATGCGATTGACATCTCCCCGGCGGCGCTGGCCGTGGCGCAGCGCAATGTGGAATGGCATGGCGTCGCCGGGCGGGTGCGGCTGATGGTCGGCGACGTGCTCAACTCGCGCCCTGGCCCCGTGGCTCTGATCGTCTCCAACCCGCCCTACATCCCCACAGGCGAATGTAGCTCGCTGCCGGCCTCGGTGCGCAATCACGAGCCTCGGTTGGCGCTCGACGGTGGCCCGGATGGCCTGACGCTCATCCGACAACTGCTGGCCCAGTCCCCGGCGGTGTTGGAGACTGGCGGAGGGATACTGATCGAGATCGGCGCAGAGCAGGGAGAGGCAGCCGTTGACCTGGCGCGCACCTTTTTCCCCCAAGCTATGGTGCGCGTGCACTCGGACCTGGCCGGGCGCGACCGGGTGCTGGAGGTACAAACATAATCCGGCTGCTGGCGCTTGACTTGGATGGCACGCTGATGGGTGACGATCAGATCATCTCCCCGCGAGTGCGGCACGCCATTGCCGCCGCCCAGGATCGCGGCGTGGTGGTCACTCTGGCTACTGGCCGCATGTTCGACGTCACACTCGCGCGCGCGCTGGATTTGGGAATCACTGCGCCGCTTATCTGTTACCAGGGAGGGTTGATCCAGGCCCCAGATTCCGACACGCCGCTCTATCGCGCGACGATGAGCGCGGCACTGGTGCGCGAGGTGTTGGAATGGCGGGCGCAGCGCGGCTGGCACGTCGTACTTTACGCTGATAGTGACGTCTTTATCGCTGAACGGCGCTACCCCGAGAGCTTTTATCGCGCCATGCTGGGCGAGCGGTTGGTTTGGGTGGACGATCTATCGTCTGTGCTCGAACAGCACGAGCCGATCAAGTTCCTCGCCGTGGCCGAGCCTGCTGAGGCCGATCTCATTGAGGCGGAGATGCGGCGCCGTTTCGAGGGGCGGATGGAGGTGGTGCGTTCCCACGCCATGTTTGTCGAGGGGAACCCGTTGGGGGTGCTGAAAGGGGACGCGTTGCGCCGGCTGGCCGAGCACCTGGGTGTTCCGCAGGCGCAGGTGATGGCGCTCGGCGACCAGGATAACGACGCTTCGATGATTGCCTGGGCCGGGGTAGGAGTGGCGATGGGCAACGGGAGTCGCGCGACCAGGGCCGCCGCCGATTGGATCGCGCCATCGCTGGCTGATGATGGTGCAGCGGTGGCTATTGAGCGGTTCGTGCTCGGCCTGGCTCAGCTTGTTCGCTCCAACACCAAAAAGTGAGATAGGCCCAATGCCCGCAGCGGTGTGCGTTCGAGGGCATAAGTAAAGGCCCGCAAGGCCTGCCCCAAAGCAGGTACGCGGGCAACGATGTTATCGTAACCGGGGAAAACTTGCGTGTGATGGACGACGCGCACGGGGAGACTGGCAAAGAGGCGGCGCAGGCTTCCGGCGGTGTAGGCGCGGACGTGGGGGGCCAGTCGGTTCCGCAGGGGCGTGGGCAGCCAATTGACCAACGGCGCGTTGCCAAAGCGGTACCGTCCGCGCCAAAAGACGCCATGAGTCTCAAAGGGGTAGAGCCGGTTGGGGACAAAGATGACAATGCGCCCGCCGGGACGGGTGACGCGCACCATCTCGACCACGCAGGCCCGGTCATCGGCGACGTGCTCCAATACCTCGTGCGAGAAGATGACGTCGAAGGCGCTATCCGGGAATGGCAGCCGCTCGCCCGGCGATTGCGCCACGCCGGCGGCCCGCCCTCGCGCTTCCATCGCCCGCTCGAATTCGATCTCGATGCCCAAGACGTGGGGCGTCTCGCGCAGGAAGGCCGCCGTGTACATCCCCACACCGCAGCCCACGTCGAGTACGCGCCGGCCCGCAAGCGATGTCCAACGGAGCACCATCTGGAAGCGCCGTTCCTGTCCCGCCCGCGAGACGTAGGAGGGATGGCCGCGAGTGGCAGCTTTGTCCACCATCACCTGCGCTCCCCCACGTGCAGCGCGACTGTCCCCAGCATCAACATTTTGTAATGGACGTTT
>QMOE01000292.1 GCA_003648125.1 Chloroflexota bacterium | reverse complement strand
CCCACGCCGATGGACTGGGGATCAATTTTCACCAGTTCGGCCAGCGGGTCCTGCACGCGCCGGGCGATAGAGACCGCGCCGCGCATACTGACGTCCATATTCGGCAACTCGGCGCGTGCTAGTTTGCTGGCGCTGTAGACGCTGGCCCCGGCCTCGCTGACGATGAGATACCGTAGGGGCGGATCTTGCGCCTGCCCCGAAGCGTGAATCAGTTCGGCGGCGAGTTGCTCGCTCTCGCGGGAGGCGGTACCGTTGCCGATGGCGATTAGCGTAACGGCGTGCCGGGCGACGAGCGATGCTAGAATGTTCAAGGCTGCTTGCCACTGCTTCTGCGGCGCGTGGGGGTAGATGGTGGCCGTATCAAGCACCTTGCCGGTGTGATCTACGACGGCGACCTTGCAGCCGGTGCGAAAGCCGGGGTCAATCCCCATCACCGTGTGCCCGGTCAGCGGCGGCTGGTTGAGGAGGGCGCGCAGGTTGGCGGCAAAGATAGCGATGGCGTGAGTTTCGGCCCGCTCGGTGAGTGCGCGGCGCGTGTCCCGCTCAATGGCTGGGAGCAGGAGCCGTTGGGCAGCGTCGTCCGCGGCCAGCAGGAGTTGGTCGGCGAGGGGGGAATCACGGTTGGGGCGGAAGCGGGAGTTGATGGCGGCCTGCCAGTCCCGTTCGGGAACCTCGACGCGCACCCGCAGCACCTTTTCCGCCTCGCCGCGATTGAGCGCCAGGATTTGGTGGGGGCGCAGCCGGTTGACCCGCAACTCGAAATCATAATAGAGCCGATAGGTGGCGCGCTGGTCATCGGCCTTTTTTATCTTTTCAGCGCAGAGCGTGCCCCAGCGGAACGCTTTCTCGCGGACGGCGCTTCTGACCTCGGCGTGGTCGCTGATGGTCTCGGCGACAATGTCACGCGCGCCGGCTAACGCATCCTTCACGGTCAGCACCTCATCTGTGAGAAAAGGCGCGGCGATTTCGGCCAGAGTTTGCTTTGTCTTGGCTTGCGCCAGAATGAGATCGGCCAGTTCTTGCAACCCCTTTTCGCGGGCCACGCTGGCGCGGGTGCGACGCTTGAGTTTGTAAGGCCGGTACAGGTCTTCCAACGCCGCGAGTGTGTCAGCCTCGATCAATTGTTGGTGCAATTCTGGGGTGAGCTGGCCCTGTTTCTCGATGGCGGCGACGACGGTCTGACGTCGCTCGTCCAGCTTGCGCAGTTTGGCGAGCAGCGCGCTCAGTTGGCGAAGTTGCTCCTCGTCCAGGCCGCCGGTGGCCTCTTTGCGATAGCGGGCAATAAAGGGCAGGGTGTTGCCCCCGTCGAACAGCTCAACCGTGGCCGCGACTTGTGCAGGCCGCAGGTTCAATTGGACGGCGATTTGGCGAGTGTGGTTGTCCATGTTATTACAAGCCCTCTTTGACTTGCACGCCGAAGCGGGCCAGGATTTCTTTTACCTGTGGCAGCTTTTCGGCTGGGACGACGGCCAGCGCGCGATCTGCGGCTGGAAAGGGGGTCAGGTATGCTTGCAGGTCGGGATGGGCTGACAGTTCATCCAGGGCGGCCTGGTCGCGGAACTCGATCAGCGTGAGCGTCTCGGCGGCGGCGCGACCATAATAGCCGCCCCAGGCTTTGATCTGCTCGGTCAGTTCGGGCGGGAATCGGCCCCGGTGGAGCTTGGCCAGTTCTTCCAGCAGACGCTGCACTCTGGCCTTGCTCCCGCCGGCCCGGTGGATAGACGCGGGCGTGAGCGTCCATACTCCATCATCCCGCTCCTCGGCCAGCCGGGAGAGCCGCCCGCGCAGGTGCAGGCTGGGGACGGTGTGGATGGAGTGGATTGTTCCATCCTGGCGCAGGATGATGCTGTTGTCGGCGGCCTCCGGCTGCGCGCCAGAGACGGCTGGGAAAAGCCCCCGCTCCACCAGCGCCGCGATCAACTGTTTCTGGCGACCATTTTTGAGCAGCGATACCTCGTCCGTCACGGGCCGGGCCAGGTGCTTGCCGGTGCGCGAGTCGTCCGCCAGCGACGCCATCAGATCAGCGTCGGCCGCCTGAAGCAGACTGACGCCGGTGCGGAAAACGATCCGTTCGTGGGAGGCGGCCCACTCTTCCAGTGAGCGGCGCACGTTCTGAGGCAGGTCAGTGTCGCAGTGTTGCTCCAGGAAGCGGAGCACGTCGGCTACATCCATGCCAAGTTGCTGCGCCTGGTAGACCGATTCCCGCGAGAGCCGGTACTCGAACGCGCCCAGGTCGGCCCGCTCCCGGTCGGCGAACAGGTCAAGTTGGGCCAGCAGCGTCAGGCTGACCGGCCCCAGCGCCAGCAGTTGAAAGTTGGGCTGGATGATGAGTTTGCCCGTCTCGTCCTGGGGCTGTCCGACCGGCTCCAGGCCCAGTATCGCTCGCCCGGATGAGGTCAGGCGGAATCCTATCAGAGCATCTCCATCGTAGCCCAATTCTACAACGCCGGTTTGGTGCAAAAAGCCGGTCAACCAGTTGTTCACAAACTCGATCTCTAGCCGCTCGAGTGTTTCGAGCAGCGTTTTGGTGTCCCCGTAATAGTAGCCATACGAGTAACTGTAGTAGCGGCTGCCCCGGTGATTCTCAATCTTGCTGTGCTCGGCGAACAAAAAGTCCAGGTCCTGGGCCTGGATTTGTTCCAAGAGGTCATCAATCTCTAACCACGCGTTGGACGGCAGTTTTTTCAGCGCGGCAAGTACCACCTGCCGGGCGTGCCGGTAGCGTGGGCCATAGCGGTTGGCTTCGCTTCCCATCTCATCTTGCACATCTAGCCGGAGAAAGGCTTGCAGGCAATCGCTCAATTGTTCAATTTGACTCTTGCCCCAGAACTCGGGCACGCGCAGGGGGTCTTTTTCGACCGGGCGCAACAATCCCTTGTGTACGCGCACCAACCCGCACGCCTCCAATAACCGGCGCAGGAGATAGAGCCGGCCGGTTTGATTCTCGCGCATCGCGTCCTTCAGTCGCCGGTCGGGCGACAGCAGGGATCTGTTGATCGCTTTGAGCCAGCGTTTGCCCACGAGGCCGCTCTTGATGAGGTTAACCTGGTTGCGGCGCACAATGTCCCAATAGATGTACAGGTCGCGCAGCAGGACCGTCGGCGCGCCAGCTTCCACCCGTTCCGGCTGCCAACTGGCGAGGGGCGTGGGGATCGGCTCCGGCTCTGGCAGGTAGCGCTGAACAAAGTCGGGGACGTAGATGACAGCGGCGGGGTGGAATTGTATCTTGTATGGGGTTTTACCGGAGGTCAAGGGCGTGCCCTTGCTGAAAACCAACCCGTGATGGGTGAGGCGGGCGATGATGTCTTCAAAGACGCGCGAGCGCACGCGGCTTGGTTCTCCGACGTAAACGTCTCTATCGTACGGGACGCCGGAGTGGTGGTAGTAACGAGGCCGCTTGGGTTTCTCTAGTTCCGGCGCTTCCGTCGCCAGTCCGGCCCGGACGATCTCGTGCTGAAAGGTTCTCTTGGCAACCGTTCCCCCGCGCAGCAACAATCGGTTCAACACCTCTCGCTCGCGCTTGTTCAATTTCCCCCAAGCAGCGTGCACCCGCGCCTCGGTAAAGAACTCGTCCCGCATCTTGGGGAGCAGGTCTCTTTTACCCAGTTTTTTGCTTCCCTGTTTCACTTCCAGGCCGGCGGCGTGCGCCATTTCCCACAGTGTTGCGGCGTGGTAGGAATTGAGCAGGGTGTCAATCTCTTGTGTCATCTTTACACCTTGAGAAATCTTTATTACCGGACACTTTTTCAGAGGCATCAAAATTAGTTACACGGAGAACACAGAGAAGACACAGAGATGCACTGAGATGCTGAAAATCGGATCATTTGACGAAGGAACTGTTTCACATTGGCAGGTTCTCTCAAGAAACCTCTGTGTGTCTCTGAATTCTCCGCGAATCTCTGTGTAATCAAGAGCCTGGCAAAAGTGTCTGGTAGCAAAGAGAAACTTTTTTTTCATCAGACCTTGTCTGTTTGCTTGGGGGTGTAGCCGGCTTTTTCCAGCGATTCCGTCAACGGGGCGACGGCCTCCTGCCGGATGATGACCAGGCGGGGAGAGATTTCGGCGATGATTAGTTTTTCCAGCGGAGTGACCGCTTTCATCTCCGCCAGCGCATAGTCGTCGCTAAATTCGATGACAGTGAGGTTCTCATAGATGCGCACCCGCCCGTAGGCGTCCCACCATGCGGTTAGTTGGTCGCGGATCGCTTCCGGCATAGGGATGGGCAGTGTTTGTTCCCAACTGTCAAAGAGTTCAGAGAGGGCCACGCCGGTCTCGAAGGATTCGTATGTGGTCTGCGAGTCCAGGCGGTAGGCGAACCGCTCGGCGGTGGCGGCCCCCCGGCGGGCGATCTTG
>QMOE01000291.1 GCA_003648125.1 Chloroflexota bacterium | reverse complement strand
GGCTCAGTACAAGGGTTTCGATACGCCTTCGGCTACTCAACCAGCGGTCGCTAGCCTTAGGTTGACGCGCATGGGTAAGAAACCCGCCCTACAAATTCGCGCCCCGGATTATTGAGATGATACGTCAAGATGACCGCGTTCCGAATTCCGGCCGACTTGCGACCTACCTTTCCGTGTGGTATAGTTATTTTGCCGTCAAGCGAAAATGTAGGTTACGTTTTTAACGTGACAACCCTGATCCGTCACGCTACAAGCGTGACCTACAAAGTTGAGGAGTGAGGCACAGCCTCGTGCCGAACGAAACCGCACCGTTCGGCTGAGCTCACGACGAAGCCTGGGGATGCTAACTCCTCAAATCTGTACCTACTGAGACTCGAGTCCAATCCCTCAATTGCTAAACCTCCGATCATCGAAAGGAGAAAATTATGGCTATGCAACACAAATCAAGGAGACGTTCAGCTAAAGAAATAATTCCACCTCTGATACTCGGTGCTCTGGGCATCGCCGGGGTGATCATACTTTACCAGGTAGTGCCCGGTTTCCAATCCATCGAATTGGTACTGCTGGTTACGGTGGGGTTTGCCGCCTGGGGTTACACTCAGGGAATCGTCCGTGGCATCACGACCATCGTCATACTGCACATCGCCACCGGCGTGGCAGCGACATTTTATCAAGTGTCCGCCCCTTATACTGGCATCATCAAGATGATTGTCACATTGCCGCTCACGCGCAGATTTTCCACCGACATCAGTTTGGATAGAGGCACCCTGGCTTTCTCCTTTGGCCTGCTGATGGTGCTCGTCTGGATCGTGCTAGAGATTGCCATGCGGGTATCTTTCCGTGACGTGAGCCTGCCTGGGCTGGTCGGTCTGGACAACCTGGGCGGCGTATTCGTCTATTTGATCGTTGGCATATTGATTGCCAGCCTCCTGTTCAACGCGCTGGGATACGGCCGGATGCGGCCCGCGCACAACAGAGCACTGCTCCGCCCGGAATTCAATCAAGTGATCTACCTGCACTATGTCACCCAGTCGTTCTGGTTTCCCAGAAGGCCTCCTGACATCTACACCTACGACCTGAACCTGCCACGTGGACACTAAACACCTGACCACGTTAGAATTCCCCCTGGTATTGGCTCGCCTGGCGACTTTTGCCAGCTTCTCCGCCGGCGAGGAGATGACCCGCACGCTCACACCGGAGACCAGTTGGCGAGAGATTCGCTGGCGGCTGGAGACGACGAGCGAAGCCCGCGCCCTACTGGACGCCCAGCCCGAAATCACCCTGGGCGGCGTTCACGACGTCCGCCCCCAGGTGAAGGCCGCTCAACGTGGGGCGACGTTGCCGCCAGCGGAACTGCTCGACGCGCGCGATACCCTCGTCGCTGCCCGCAACATCCACCGCACCCTGACCCGCTTGGAGAGTCAGTTCCCCCGCCTGGCTTACCTGGTCGAGCGGATCCAACTATATCCTGGACTGATCACAGAGATCAACCGCTGCCTGGACGAGCACGGTGAGGTGCGCGACAATGCCTCCCCCGAACTGGCCCGCATCCGCCGCGAGATACGCATCGCCCGCGGTCGGATACAGGATAAACTCCAGCGCATCATCGCTTCGGCCCGCAACGCCGCTTTTCTACAAGAACCAATCATCACCCAACGTGAGGGGCGCTGCGTCATTCCCCTCAAGTCCGACTTTAAGGGCCGCATCAAGGGCGTCGTCCACGACGTGTCCGCCTCCGGCGCGACCACTTTTATCGAGCCGCTGGTCGTCGTCGAACTGAACAATGTCTGGCGCGAGTTGCAACTGGCGGAGCAGCAAGAGGTAAACCGCATCCTGGCCCATCTCTCTGACCTCGTTGCCGAACGCGCAGCCGAGATCGAGCAAATAGTGGAATCGCTGGCCGAACTGGACCTGGCCTTTGCCAAAGCAAAATACGCCGACGCCATCAGCGCCACTGCCCCAGAACTTGTCACCCATGCCTCCCCCTCACAAGCGGGGGAGAACCCGGTCATCCGCTTCATCGGCGCCCGCCACCCCTTGCTCGACCCGCATAAAGTCGTGCCCATTGACGTCGTGCTAGATGACGAGACCCGCATATTAATCATCACCGGCCCCAACACCGGCGGCAAGACCGTCAGCCTCAAGACCGTGGGCCTGCTGACGTTGATGGCTCAAGCCGGGCTTCACATTCCAGTGGAACCGGGGTCGGCCTTTTCCCCCTTCCAGGCCGTGTACGCCGACATCGGCGACGAGCAATCCATCGAGCAGAGCCTCTCCACCTTCTCCTCCCACCTGACCAACATCATCTCGTTCCTTGAGCGGGCCGACTCGCACAGTCTAGTGTTGTTGGACGAGTTGGGGGCCGGCACCGACCCGGCCGAGGGTGCGGCGCTGGCCCATGCCCTCTTGGAGTGCTTCCGCCGGCGCGGAACGACTACCTTCGTCGCCACCCACTACCCCGAACTCAAATCCTACGCCCAACTCACCCCCGGTGTGCGCAACGCCTCGGTCGAGTTCGATTCCGAGACACTCGGCCCAACCTACAAGCTGACCATCGGGCTGCCTGGTCGCTCCAATGCCTTCGCCATCGCCCAGCGATTGGGACTGCCGGACGAAATCGTCGCGGCGGCACGCCAGGAGGTCTCGCCAGGCGACCTGCGCACCGAGGACATGCTGACCGACATCCACCGGCTGCGCATCCAGGAGGCCCAGGCGCGGGACGAAGCCAACACCGCCCGCGCCGAGGTCGAAAAACTAAAGCGGGAACTGCGCGGGCGACTGGGTGAGATCGAGCAAGAGCGGCGCGAGATTTTGGAACAGGCGCGAGAGGAGGCGGGGCGAGAACTGGAAACGTTGCAGGCCCAGGTGCGGGACCTGCGCCGCCGCCTGCAATCTGCCGCCGCACCCACAAAGGCCGTGGCCGCAGTCGCGGAGGCGGTTGCGGCGCTGGAGGCCCAACTTGCAGAGCCGGAAGAGTTGGAACCCCTCCCCGCGCCGGAGGTGGCGAAGCCGCGCCCAATCCGCCCCGGCGACAGCGTCTGGGTGCGCCCGCTGAACACCAAAGGCCGCGTAATTGAGGTAGATGGCAAGGAAGCGGCGGTACAGGTAGGGCCGGGCCGTACCCGCGTCAGCCTGACGGCCCTGGAACTGCGCGCCGCGCCGCCAACACCGGAGCCGGAGGAGGCGACCATTCACGTCAGCGCGGCGGTCTCTCCCGGCGTGCGCCTCGACCTGCGGGGCTGCACGGTCGAGGAGGCGCTGCAACGGTTAGACCATCACCTGGACGCCGCCACGCGGGCCGGGCTGCCGTGGGTGCGCATCATCCACGGCAAGGGGAGCGGTGCGCTACGCCGGGCCGTGCGTGATTTCCTGAGCGACTATCCCCTCACCAGCGGGTACGAACCCGGCGGCGACCGGGAGGGGGGCGAGGGCGTCACCGTCGCCAAATTAGCGCCGGGCTAGGTTCACCCATCATTGGAGTTGATTATGCTCACGATCGCTTTGGCTCAAATGGACGTTTCACCCGGCAAGCCGGAGGTCAACCTGGATCGGGCGCGCGCTCTCGCCGCCCAGGCCCGTGAGGCGCAGGCCGACCTGCTCCTGCTGCCCGAATTGTGGTATCACGGCTACGACCTGGAACGGGCCAGGGAGTGGGCCGCCCCGCTGGGGGAGGGAGGCTTTGCCAAAATGTCCGCGCTGGCCCGCGAGTTCGGCCTCTACCTGGCCGGCTCGACCCTGGAGCGGCACGCCGGCGGCGGTTCCGGCGAGCCTGGCCGAACCGTCTCCAACACCGCCGCCCTCTACTCGCCCCAGGGTGACCTGCTCGGCTCCTACCGCAAAATCCACCTCTTCCGCCTGATGCAAGAGCACCGCTACCTGGCCCCCGGCGACAGCGCCACGCTCTGCCCCACCCCCTGGGGGCCGGTGGGATTGTCAATCTGCTACGACATGCGCTTCCCGGAACTTTTCCGCGTGATGGCGCTGGCGGGCGCGGTGCTCTTCCTGGTTCCGGCCCAGTGGCCGGTAAAGCGAGTCGAGGCCTGGTTCCTCCTGGCCCGCGCCCGCGCCGTGGAGAACGAACTATTCGTCGCCGCCTGCAATCGCGTGGGGCGGGATGGCGACGTCATCTTCCCTGGCCGCTCCTGCGTCGTGGACCCCTGGGGGAACGTGCTGGTGGAGGGGGACGATAGCGAACGGTTGCTCGTGGCGAGCATAGACCTGCGGGAGGTGCGCAAGGCCCGCCGCTACCTGACCGTGTACCAGGATCGGAGACCGGAGGCGTACCGGATATAAATCCTCCCGCAGTCGTAAGGGCGAGGCACTGCCTCGCCCCTTCCTCGGCAGGGATGCCCGCGCTCCCAGG
>QMOE01000290.1 GCA_003648125.1 Chloroflexota bacterium | reverse complement strand
GGGCCAGCAGATCAGCATAGGCAGAGGGGTTGACCGGACCGCCACCCCAGTGATTGGACAGGTTAGGCTCGTCCCAGATTTGGTAGTAATCTACCTGCACGCCGTAGCGGGCGGCAAATTCACCGGCGAAAGCGGCAAAGCGGCCAGGATCGGCAGGCGGATGGGGAGGGTTGTCGTCAAGGACGGCCACCAGCCGCAATTGAGGATAACGGGCCAGCGCGGCCAGGATGCGATCTGAGGCAGCCCAATCATAAGGGCGCGACGACCACGCCCCTACATAAAAGGATTGGCGCACCCAGACAAAGCCACCATCGGCGATGCGGGCCAAAGCAGCGTCCAGTTCCTCGTCGTCGTACTGCTCCAACGCGACGTTGACGCCGAGGATGGGCACGTCAGCTCCAGTTACGGGCGGGGGAAACTCGTCGGGGAGGCCGCGCGTGCGGGCCTGGTGGGTCACAACGACAGAGGACGCAGTCAGGCAGACAAGAAGCAATAAAGTCAGCCACAGGAATGTGCGAATGACAAATCGCGAATGGCGAATGGCTAGCTGCATCTTTTTATCCAACATACGGAGAATCGAAAGATGAGGAACGAGCTTTGATATCCAGCACCGGCGAGCCGTCCAGCGCATCCAGCCCCACGACTTCCAGCAGGTTGCCCGCGACGCGCAGGACGCGGGCAGTGGTCACGCCGATGGGGTTGGGGCGGCGGGGGCTGCGGACGGCGAACACTCCCCGGAGCGGCCTGCTGGGATCGCCCCGAGGATGTACGCGCAAATCGTAGCCGCTGGAGCGGTGAAGATAGTAGAGCACGACGATGTCGCTGCCAGGTTCCAGACCCATCAGGCCATCGCTCAACGCCGGGTCGAGCAGGATGCGGGCCGGGCGAGCGCGTAGACCGTTGTGTGATAACCCCTCATCACCAGCGTCCCGCTCCACGCGGCCGATGGGGTGAAAAGTGATGGTCTGGCTCATCGCCCGCTCGTTTACAGCAGAGTCATTCATGATCTCAGCCCGCCCAATTTGCCACACCTTATCACTTTTCCACCCTCCTGTCAAATTGAGACCCACTTCCATACAGAGGCTACGACCATCCCACAACCCACCTGTAACGCAACCGTAACCTGGAACGAGGGACAAATATGATAAGCTGGTTTGGCAAGCGCGTTGCTTGGCAGGGTGTCCGTCAAATTTTTGCGCCGGGTAGTGGATCTTGCCTGGGAGCGCGGGCGTCCCCCGCCGAGGAGGGGCGAGGCACTGCCTCGCCCCTACGACAAATCAGGGTGACTCCAATGACCGCGTTCCACGGCGCGCAAGAAAATGACGGACACCCTGCTTGGCAAGATCACTTGCCGTAAGAGCGATTCTGATATAATATGTGAACTTGACCGCGATCACCTAAAGAAAGTAAAATGATGACCAACTCTGGCAAAATCCTGATAGTGGATGACGATCCCCAAGTATGCAAACTGCTGTCCCGCTCCTTCTCCTCCCAGGGATACGAGATCGCGTCCGCCTACGACGGCTTCCAGGCGCTGGAACGAATCGATGCCGAACGATTCGATATACTGCTCCTCGATCTCATGTTGCCCGGCCCCGGTGGAATAGAGATCCTCAAACACATCCACGAGCGGCAAATCGGGACAAAAGTTATCATACTCACCGCCCACGCCTCGCTAGAGAGCACCATTGAGGCTCTGCAACTGGGAGCCTATGATTATGTCACGAAACCATTTCACGTCAAGGCTCTCTACTCCACGGTCAAGCGGGCCATGGAGAAACAACACCTGGAGGCGAAACTGACCGCCATCCACGATCTAAGCCGCGAGATGACCCTCTCATTGGACGTGAATCAGGTGGCCGAGGCGGTGCTAGATATTGTCGAACGGATGTTAGAGTTCGATGCTTGTGGTATATCTCTGATTGACGAGGGACGGGGCGACCTGTGTATGCTGACAGGGCGCGGGATAGAGCAAGAAAATCCAGTCCGGCTACCATTGAGCAACGAACAGGGAATCACTGTGGCAGCGGCGCGCAGCGGCGAACCACTCTACGTGCCCGATGTGCGGGAGGATTCCAGATACGTGAATGTACGAGCAGCGACTCGTTCAGAGTTGGCCGTGCCCCTCGTGGTGCAAAATCACGTGATCGGGGTACTGAATATCGAGAGCGCAGAGGTGGATGCTTTCAGTCCAAGCGACGTGCAACTCGTCTCCACCCTGGCGGCCCAGGCATCCGTAGCGATCGAGAACGCTCGTTTGTTCGAGCAATCGCAGCGAGAAATCGCCGAGCGCGAGCGTGTGGAAAAAGAAAGCAATCGCCGCCACAAAGAAGAGTGGACGGCCCTGAACACGATCAGCCAGGCCATCACCTCCACGCTGGACCAGCAGGAGGTACTGACCCTTATCGCCAACTTTAGCATCCAGCTATTGGAGGTAGAGGCAACATCGGTGCTCCTCTACGACAAAGCCAATGATGATCTATGGTTCGCGGCAGCCTCGGGCGCGGGCGCGAACCGGGTGTTAGGCCAGCGACTGGCGATGGGGCAGGGAATTGTAGGTTGGGTGGCCCAGCGCGGGGAGCCGGCGCTGGTGACGGACATCTCAAACGACCCCCGCGTGTTCAGAGGTTTCGACCAAGAGGGTGACTTTACCACCCGCTCGCTCCTGTGTGTCCCCCTGCGAAGCAAAGGCCAAGTCATCGGTGTACTCGAAGCGTGTAACAAAATCAACGGGCTATTTACCCAAAAAGACATGTGGCTACTAAGTTCACTGGCAGCGCCAGCGGTCACGGCCATCGAAAATGCGCGCCTCTTTGAACAAGTGCGCGCCGGGCGTGAGCAACTTCAGGCCCTCTCGCACCGGCTGGTGGACGTGCAAGAGGCTACACTCAGCCGCGTGGCACGCGAGCTCCACGACGAGACCGGACAGGCGCTATCGGCCCTGTTGCTGAGTTTGAGCTTGTTGGAGCACGATGCGGACGACCCCGTGGCGGTGATCACCCGCGTCAACGAGTTGGAAGGATTGGTGGATAGAACGTTGGAAAACCTGCACCGCCTCTCGATGAACCTGCGGCCCGCCAGCCTGGATCACCTGGGGTTGATACCAGCGTTGGAACACTATGTCGAACTCTTTGGTTCCCAGCACGGCTTGGCCGTGCAGTTCGAGGCTGTGGGCCTTGGGAACGAACGGTTGCCACCGGAGGTCGAGACCGCCTTTTACCGCATTGTGCAAGAGGCTCTGACCAACGTGGCCCGGCATGCCCAAGCTACCCACCTCGACGTGCTTTTAGAGCGACGCGGTGACCAATTTGTGACCATCATCGAAGACAACGGCGTCGGCTTTGATACCGAGGCCGCGACAAAGAGCGGGCGACTGGGCTTGTTCGGTATGCGCGAGCGAGCCGAGATGCTGGGCGGCACTTTGACGATTGAGAGCTACGCCGGAGCAGGAACGACCGTGTTGGTAGAGATACCAAGCGTGAGGCGTGAAACGTGAAGCGTGATAAACGAGACACCCCAATTCAAATCCTCATCGCCGATGACCACGGCGTGTTGCGAGCCGGCCTGCGCGCCCTACTCGATGCCGAACCAGACCTGCAAGTCGCGGGCGAGGCGACCAACGGCCCAGAGACTTTGCGACTGGCCGGCGAACTGCGTCCCGACGTGATATTGCTGGACGTCAGTATGCCGGGGCCGGGCGGTATCGAGGTCACCCGGCAGCTAGGGGAAACCTGGCCCAGCGCCCGCGTACTCATCCTCACCGTCCACGAGGACGAACAACTGCTACAGAAAGCCATCCAGGCCGGAGCTTTGGGATACATTACCAAACGGGCCATCAAATCTGAACTCATCAACGCCATCCACGCAGTCTGGCGCGGCGACATGTACATTCACCCCACCATGACCCGCGCCCTGCTAAAAGATACGTCCCCCACCCCCTCCACCGGCGACGACCTCGTCGAGCCGCTGACCCCCCGCGAGATCCAAGTCCTGCGCCTCATTGCCCAGGGGCACACCAATAGCCAGACGGCCGAAATTTTGTGCATCAGCGCGCGCACAGTAGAAAGTCACAGGGCCAACATTATGGACAAACTGGGCGCACACGGACGGGTAGAGTTGGTGCGCTATGCGATGAAGCACAGCCTGCTTGACTGAGCGAAAAACGACTCTGGATTTCGCAGTAGCCGCGAATTCTAAGTTTCTGTTACACCAGCAATTCCCGTTTTGTAGCCGCGATTTCCATATCGCGTACATTATGTTGCGTAAAACGGGCTGCGCGATATGGAAATCGCGGCTACATCTGAACATTTTCCCCATAACGGGAATTGCTGCTGTTACACAGAGATTCACGGAGGATTCACAGAG
>QMOE01000289.1 GCA_003648125.1 Chloroflexota bacterium | reverse complement strand
TCAGGAGCAGAAAATGTAGGTCACGTTTTTAACGTGACGGTATTTATTGCCGTCGTCACGCTACAAGCGTGACCTACAAAATCTAAATACAAAGCAGGAGGACAATGCAGCAATGAGAAACAGATGGAATAGACACCAGTCAGCTACAGTGACCGCGCCAGGTAATGACGTTGTGCCCCTCAGCGCCCTGCGCGTCGGCGAGCGAGGCGTGGTGGTCGAGATGAACGGCGGCCGGGGGATGTTGGGTCGCATGACAGGCCTAGGATTCACACCGGGCGCGGAAGTCACCATCGTGCAGAACTTTGGGCGCGGGCCGCTCATCGCCCTGGTGCGGGACGCCCACGTTGCCCTGGGACGCCGCGAAGCCAGACGGCTCTACGTTCGCCGGAGGGCGGGATGAACACCGACGAGTCCATCGCGAAATCGGACGCGGCAGAGAAACCCATCCTGGTGGCGCTGGCCGGTCAACCCAATGTGGGCAAATCCACCGTCTTTAATCTCCTCACCGGCCTCAATCAGCACGTGGGTAACTGGCCGGGCAAGACGGTCGAGCGGAAAGAGGGGACGCTCACTCACAACGGCACGACCTACCGACTGGTAGACCTGCCCGGCACCTACAGCCTGACCGCCAACTCGGCCGAGGAGGTGATCGCCCGCGAGTTCATCATCCGCAATCAGCCGGACGTGGTAGTAGCACTGGTGGACGCGGCGATATTGGAGCGCAGTCTCTACCTGGTGGCGGAACTTTTATCCCTGCCAGCCCCCGTCATCGTGGCGCTGAACATGATGGACGTAGCCCAGCAAGAAGGATTCCGCATTGAACCAGAAGTGCTGGAAGCGGCACTGGGCGTCAAGGTAGTGCCAATGACCGCGTCCAAGAACATCGGTGTGCACAAACTGGTGGAGGATATTGATAAAGTGGCGCACAGCGGCTACGCTTACAAACCCAAGCGGCCCGAGATTCGCGCCGACCACCGCGAGGTGCTGGAGAAGATCGAGGAATTGATCGCGGGATGCGTGCCGGCCCCGTACCCACAGGACTGGGTGGCACTCAAGCTATTGGAGGGTGACCGCGAGATCACAGAGATGATGCAAGACTGCCTCTCGGACGCGCAATGGGAGGCAGTACACGATGTCCTGCGCGCCCACGACGACGCGCTGGTGGCCGTGGCCAGCGGGCGGTACGAGTGGATCGGGCGCATGATCCGCGCCGCCGTGACCCGCCCCAAAGCCGGGCAGATCGGGCTAACGGAGCGGCTCGACCGATGGGCCACCCACCCCTTTTGGGGGTTACTGATCCTGGCCGGAATTTTGGGCCTGACTTTTTGGCTGACTTATGCCATCGGATCACCTTTGCAGAATTGGCTCAACACTCGTGTGGTGGGTGGATTAGCAGAACTGATGCGTGCCTGGTTGGCAGGAGCGCCGGATTGGCTGACGGGCCTGGTGATAGACGGAGCCATCGGTGGCGTGGGGTCAGTGCTGACCTTTCTGCCCATCCTGATCATCTTTTTCGCCGCGATGGGCGCGATGGAGGACGTCGGTTACATGGCCCGCGCAGCCTACGTGATGGACGGCTTTATGCACCTGATGGGGCTACACGGTAAGTCATTCCTGCCGCTGTTTCTGGGCTTTGGCTGCAACGTCCCGGCGGTACTGGGCACCCGCGTCATCGAATCCCGGCGGGCCCGGCTGTTGACTATTCTCCTGGCCCCATTGGTTCCTTGCACGGCCCGGATGACGGTGGTGGCTTTCCTGTCCCCGGCCTTTTTCGGTTCGGCAGCTACGCTAGTCTCCTGGGGACTGATTCTCCTGTCGCTGGTGGTGCTGGCCCTCTCCGGCGTGCTGATCAACAAGACCATCTTCCGCAGCCAGCGGGCAGCATTCATCATGGAACTGCCTCTTTACCACATTCCTAACCCACGCACCATCGGGCTGCTGGTATGGCAACGGTGTCTCTCTTTCGTGCGCAAGGCCGGCACGCTGATCCTGGTGGTCTCGGTAGTGGTGTGGGCACTCTCAGTGCTGCCCGGCGGGGAGGTGGATACCAGTTTCCTGTCCCACGTCGGGCGCTGGCTGGAGCCAGTGGGCCGGCTGATGGGCTTTGACTGGCGGCTGATGGTGGCACTGTTGACCAGTTTCATCGCCAAGGAGAACTCTATTGCCGTTCTGGGCATCCTCTTTGGAACGGGCGAGGGAACTGGGTTGGCGGCGACGCTAGCGGCTACTTTCCCCGCCTCGACGGCACTGGCTTTCCTGGTAGTGCAAATGCTCTTTATCCCCTGCGTGGCGACCGTCGCCGTCATCAAGCAAGAGACCAACTCGTGGTGGTGGACGGGCTTCAGCGTGGGGTTCTTGCTGCTCGTCTCGTGGGTGGCGGGGATGGGAGTCTTCTGGCTGGCCCGCTTGGGGGGACTATAGTGTCGAAACTGGAACGCTTCTTCATCGTCGGCCTGGTCGTGCTGGTGCTATTGACGGTGGCGATCATCTTTATCGGGCCGCACCTGATCAACCCGCAGCCGACCCCCGAACAGCCACTGGCGCAGGGCGAGACAGAAACAATGCCCGCGCGGGTGATCGAGATACTGGAGGAGGGCACAGTAGACCTGGGAGATGGCAGTTCACAGCCCTACCAGCGGCTGCTGCTGCGCGTCGAGAGCGGCTCGCTGGCCGGACAAGAAGTAGAGATTGAAGAGGGAACAGTCAACATCATCAGCAACCAACGGCTGTTCCACCCCGGCGACCGGGTCTACCTGGAACGCACGACCGGGCCGAGCGGTGACCGCTTCTACATCTCGGATTTCGTGCGCACGACACCGCTGGTCTTGGTCGGATTGTTGTTCATAGGACTGACTGTGCTGGTGGGCCGGAGCAGGGGAGCACGTTCTATCATGGGCACGCTTTTCAGCCTGGCAGTGGTGTTCTTTTTTATTCTACCTCAGATCGTCTCTGGACGAGATCCGGTTCTCGTCAGCATCGTCGGCTCCGTGGCCCTGCTCGCCGTCTCGACATACCTGGTGTACGGCTGGAACTTTAAGGCTCACGCGGCGATGATCGGGATGATGATCAGCCTGATGCTGACGGGAGTGCTGGCCTGGATGTTCGTAGGGTGGACCCGTCTGACCGGCATGAGCGTGGAGGAAAGCTCCTACCTGGTATTCGAGTTGGGACCGGACTTGAACTTTCGGGGGCTGGTGCTGGGCGGGATCATCATTGGTACGCTAGGTGTTCTGGACGATATCTGCATCGGGCAATCATCGGCGATCTTTGAACTGGTCAACGCCAACCGCGATCTGAGTTGGCAGCAACTCTTCCGTCGCAGCCTCAACATCGGACGGGATCACATCGCCGCTATGGTCAACACGCTGCTGCTGGCCTACGTGGGCGCTTCGCTGCCGCTGATGCTGGTCTTTAGTATCTACCAGGAGCCAATCTGGCGACGAATCAACCGTGAGCCTATCGCTGAGGAGATCGTGCGCACGCTGGTGGGAAGCCTGGGATTGGTCCTGGCAGTGCCGATCACCAGCCTGGTCGCCAGTTTGATGGCCCGCTGGGCAGTGCAACGGGACAGGGAGCGAGAGAGCGGAGGAGCAGAGGAGCAGAGGTGATGCTGAACCGGTTGCTAGAGTTGTTGGAGGCGGGAGGTACGCATCGGGTGGGCGATCTGGCCCGCGAGTTGGAGACGACACCGGCGCTGGTCGAAGTGATGCTGGAGGATTTGGGTCGGATGGGGTATCTGAAGCGGGTGGGAGGAGAGTGCAGTAGCGGGTGCGGCGGGTGTTCAATGGCGGGCTTGTGTTCTGTAGGGTCTGGAGGGCGGGTGTGGACGCTGGCGGAGCCAGGTTGAGAAAACGCGCGAACGGGACTGGTGAGACAACAGTGCGTAGGTTAATTACCGCAAATGCGCCTTGCCTTCGGTGATGAACTGCTGCTGTCGCCGGCGGCAACTGATGTGCCGTGTCTCCCTCCAAAGCCGCACCTCAGCGCGAGCAGCCAGGATGCTGAATAGACATGTGCCTACGAGTGCGAGAGCCAGAGCGATGTTGTCCACGGTCAGGTACGCATTTAGATGCTTCCCAATAATGTGCATCGTGACCTCCCTCTCTGACAATTTCGCCAAGCGCCCGCTTGACGAGCATGTTTATTGTAGCACGATCCACGGAACGCGGCCATTGGAGCGCGTCCATTGGAGCGCGGCCATCTTGGCCGCATACAGGCGGGGACGCCCGCTATGGAACGCGGCCATCTTGGCCGCATACAGGCGGGGACGCCTGCTATGGAACGCGGCCATCTTGGCCGCATGCGGGCGGGGACGCCCGCTATGGAACGCGGCCATCTTGGCCGCATACAGGCGGGGACGCCCGCTATGGAACGCGGCCATCTT
>QMOE01000288.1 GCA_003648125.1 Chloroflexota bacterium | reverse complement strand
TGGGCGTGCCGGTGGATCAGTGGCGACTGGGCGACGTCATTGTGCAGCGCCATCTGCTCCAAGTGCCAGAGGATGCCCCAGCGGGCGAGTACCAGCTTCAGACGGGGGCCTACTGGCTGGACAGGATGGAACGGTGGCAAACGTGGATGGACGGGACGACTGGTGACCGGATACTTTTGAGCGAAATCACGATTACGCACAACTCCCAAAGCGCCGAGGGAGGTTTATGAAACACCGGCTTTGGACGTGGGTAATTTTGCCCCTGTTGTTTTTCGGTCTGGCGACGTTTGTGTTGACTTACCCCGTCGCGCTCCATCTGCAAGACGCCATCTTGGACCCCGCCGACCCAATGTTGAACGCCTGGATTTTGGCGTGGGACGCCCATATCCTGCCCCGCGATCCTCTGTCCCTGTACCACGCCAACGACTTTTACCCCTACTCCAACACACTGGCCTACTCGGAGGCCCTGCTGGGGCAGGGATTGGTCGCCATCCCCCTGATTTGGTTGACGCACAACCCCATCCTGGCGGTGAATGTTGTCTGGCTGGCCTCCTTCATCCTGTCTGGCGTCGGAATGTACGCGCTGGTCTATCACTTTACGCGGCGGCGCGGCGCGGCGCTGGTCGCGGGAATGATATTTGCCTTCAACCCTTTCCGCTTCGCGCATCTCTTTCACATCCAGATACTCTCGGCGCAGTGGATTCCTTTTACTTTTCTCTTTCTCGACCGCCTGGTCAAGCAACGCCGGTGGAGCGACTGGGCCTGGTTTGTGATTTTCTTCAACCTGCAGGTGCTCTCCTGTTACTATTACGCTTTGTTCATCGTCGTTTCCGTGATGGCGTTATTGCTGGGATACTGGCTGCTAGACAGGCGCCGCTTTGATCGCCGGCTCTTGTTGCGCTTGTTGACTTTTGCTGCGTTGACGGCGGCGCTCCAAATCCCATTGAGCCTTCCCTACTTCACGGTGGCTGAATCTATGAACTTTGAGCGCTCGGTCGGCGATGCCGTAGGCGGCGGGGCTGACCTGACCGATTTTATCACGGCCCCGCCGGCGAATTGGCTGTACGGCGCGCTCTCGGCCGGCCTGCGGGACGAGGGCTGGTGGGAACACGTGACCTTCCCCGGCCTCTGCGCGCTGGTTCTGGCCGTCGTGGGCGCGACCTGGGGGCGAGGCCGGAAAAGCGCCCTACGCGCACCCACCGCCCTGTACCTGCTCCTCGCCGGTATCACGCTGACGCTCTCCTTGGGGCCGGCGTTGCAACTTGGAGAACGGACTATATTCTCCCCGCTTCCCTATCGCCTCCTGTTCGATTACGCGCCGGGGTTCCAGGCGGTTCGCCAACCGGCTCGCTTCCACGCCTTTACGATGGTCGGCTTGAGCGTGTTGGCGGGCGTCGGCGTGGCGGCGGTGGGAGATCGCCTACGGAATCTGCGCTGGGCCAGGGGCGTCCCCCTCGCGCTGGCCTGTCTGATTGCGGCGGAAAATCTGGCGCTGCCGCTCCCGTTTACCCACGCGCCGCTGGCGGATCAAATTCCGCCCGTCTACCACTGGCTGGCCGAGCAGCCCGGCGATGGCCCGGTGCTAGAATTGCCGATTTTGATGGACGTGGGCGCGGTGGAATCGCCCCGCCTGTACTATTCCACTTTTCACTGGAAACGTCTGGTCAACGGGTATGGCGGGTTCTTTCCCCCAACCTACGCCTACTTTTTGTTCTTTGACCACGAGTTCCCCGATCAACCCTACCGCTGGATTTTGGGGTTGGGCGTGCGATACGTCCTGCTGCACCGCTGGCAGTACGACGCGCAGGAATTGCAGAGAATTGACGCCCGCCTGGTCGAGTTCCATGACCGTTTGCGATTGGTCGCAGATTTTGGAGAGGATCAGGTGTTTGAGGTCATCCAACCGGCAACGGGGTTGTCGAACCGTCCGCTCTCGGCCTTCTCCTGGAGCGGCAAGGTCGCGCTTTTGGGATATGCCATCGAGCCGCCGGTGGCGCGTCCCGGCGAGACGGTGGAAATCAGCCTCTTCTGGCAAAACCGCGCACCGGTGGCGACGAACTATACGGTCTTTGTCCACCTGGCAGGCGATGATGGCGCGTTGATGGCCCAGCACGACGGGCAACCCGCCAGCGGCGAGCGTCCAACCTCGACCTGGCGGCGAGATGAGGTCATCGTGGACGTGCATACAGTTTTAATTTCGGAGGAAACAGCGGCCGGGATGTACGAGGCGCGGGTGGGAATGTATGAACTGCAAACGATGGAGCGGTTGCCAGTTTTGGAGGGTGATGGTATGATACGCGGCGATTTCCTGCCCCTGGGGCGGTTGTATGTGGTCGAGAATTGAAAAAAAGGAGCTAGTATTTCAAATGAAACATAAATTTGTTCAACAGTTGCTGGTAGCGGTGATTTTGTTCGCCCTCGTCATGTTGCCCGCCGCGCAGGCCGACGATGGCGACTATTACAACTTTGATTACGAGGATTTCTGGAAAGCATATACGGCCTATGGCTTTTCCAACCTCGGCGAGTCACGGTTGCCCTGCAATGGAGCCAGCGAGTCCTCTTGCGCCTGGGCCTGGCAGCCGTGGTACGTGCATGGCACCAACATCCCTCACATCGAACCAGAGCAATGGTCGGGACGCACGGTGAGCGGCTATGCGCTCATGTTCACGTACTACGGCTCGGACAAGAACCTGCACGGCGGCGTCTTTCGCCAGGAAAGCGTCCAGTCCGGCCATATCTATTGCTTCACCATGAACGCCCGCGCCGGCTTGGATACCGGGCACCCGGCCAGCACAGACTCCCGTATGCAGGTAGGCATCTCGCCCACCGGCGATTACCCCGATCAGATTGTGCTGACCTCCGACCGTATCAACGCTATGAATTGGTCGGCTAAAAGCAACTCCAAATATGCCTACGAGGAGCAGGGCGTGGCGGCGCAGGCGGAGGGGAGCACCATCACGATGTTTACCCGCGCGCACACCGACGCCGACAATCAACCATACGTCTTTTGGGACGAAGGCTCGTTTGCCGAAATACCGCTGGTTAGCCAGCCATCGTCGTCCGCCAGCAGTCACATTACAGGCATCTCTGCCATACCCTCGGCCAACAGCGCCACTATCTCGTGGAGTACAGACGTCAGCACACTGGGACAGGTCTTGTATCGCCAAATCGGTTCGACAGAACCCACGACTCCCACGACGCCGCTATCGTACACAGTCTACCTCCCCTTGATCTCTAACACCGGTGCGTGGCAGCAGTCGGACGTGGGCGCCTGGCAGACCAATCATACCATCCAGTTGACCGGGTTGGAATCCAAGATGACCTATGAATACGTTGTCCTGGCGTATGGCTACATTGACGGCAATTGCGCCTCCATCAACTCTGAATCTTCCAATCCCAAACAATTCACCACGCCTTAACAGCACCCATGATTGGCAAAGGCTCGGTTAAGCTCCGTTCCTCTAGCAACCGGGCGCAATGGCTCGTCGTACCGTTGTTGCTGGTGATGTTCGCCCAACTTGTCTGTGGGGCGCGTCACCTTTCAATGACGTCCGACGAGCCATCGCATATCGCGGCCGGGCTCACCTATCTGGAGACCGGCGAGCTATGGGTTCCGCCCCTGCACGGACACCCCCCCCTGATCAACGCGCTGGCCGCCTGGCCCCTGCTCCTCCAACCTGAGCGTCCGCGCTTGCAGACGTTGCCGGGCTGGGGGCGCGATTTCTCCACCTACGTGCGCGCCCTCTGGCCCTTGCTAGGCCCCATCGAACGGTTGGCCTTCGTGACGCGCCTGCCGATCATGCTGCTGGCGATGCTGCTGACCGCGCTGGTCTTTCGCTGGGCCTCCGAGCTTTTTGGACGGCCCGCGGGTGCGCTGGCAGTGGCGCTGATGGCTTGCGACCCCAACATGATCGCCCACGCCCAACTGGATACCACCGACCTGGGCGTGGCGCTGACCGGGTTCGCCGCGCTGTACGTTACCTGGCGGGCCGCGCGCAGCCGGACTGTGCATGGGCAGTGGGTGGGCGCATTGCTCGGCGGGGCGCTGCTGGGCCTGACGATGGCCGGGAAAGGCTCCGGCTTTTTGTACCTGCCCGCTATGCTCGCCGTCTTGGCCTGGGGCTATGCGCCCGCGTGGCGAGCGCGTCGCCGCCTGACCGGTCTGGGACGCTGGTTTGGGCAGGCCACCGTGATCGGCGTCGTCGCCTTGCTGACGCTTTGGGCAGTTTATCATTTCGAGGTTGGGCCGCTGCCCGGCAGTGACGTTATCGCGCCTTTCCCCAGTCACTTGCGGCTATGGCAGACTATCTTTCGAGACATTGAACGGATCGCATTTCTGCGCGGCGAGACCAGGGTGGGAGGCTGGTGGTGGTATTTTTTCTACTCCACGGCCA
>QMOE01000287.1 GCA_003648125.1 Chloroflexota bacterium | reverse complement strand
TTTCCTCATAACGGGAATTGCTGTCTCTGAACAGAAAGGCAGGTTTGGAAACCTGCCCTACAGTCAGCGCGATTTCCAATCGCGGCTACAGCGCGCAAACGCCCCGGAATATTGAAAAGATACATCCAGCCATTGGCGGGGAATTGATATTGCGATTGTCTGTTCCATCCAGCACCTCCCGTTCTAGTTTTTCACAGCTTCCAGCAGCTTTGCTATCTGATACCCGGATTCTTTTTCCGCGCGCTGTAATTTTTGTACCAGGTTATTGAGACTTTTGGTTTCCAGGGCGATCTCGTCCGCTGGACGGAGGGTGTCCGCGCCGATCTCTATCAGCGCCGCCGCATGCATTCCCCACAACAGTTTATCGAACGCTTCTTTGTTGAACCACAAGATTGACCGATAGCGATTTACTTGTAGGAATCGCTGCACCTCGTCATCTTGCAGCCAGGATTTTAGCACTCGGTAGGCCCGCTTTTCCGCGAACCACCGTTGGTGACTGATGAGTATCTTGATCGTCGCCACCGTCTCCCAGGCCGCGCTCTCGTCCAGCCCCAGGTCGCGCAGTGCTCCGGCGATGATTTTGCCCAGCATCCACTCGTCAATCCAACTGCGGCTGATTTGCTCAAAGTGGCTTTCGTCCACGACCTTTCCCAGCACGTGGGTAAAGAGCCAGGGAATGGCGAGCTGCAAGTTTGCAGGTGGCAGGTTGCGAGCAGCGACCAGTTCCTGGCGCACCTGGCGGGCGATGGCGGTTTCGTCCCCGCTGCCGTTGGTGAGTTGTTTAATCTCGTGGAGCAGCGCCCTCATCTTTTGTTCCACTTGGTCCAGCACCGACTTGCTTACTTGCCCACTTGTCAACTTGTTAATTTGTTCAGCGTTGACCAGTTCTCGGAACAGGTGGTGGATGGGTTGCAGGAAGACTTCTCTTAGCGCCTCCTCGATGCTCGGCACTCCCCGTCCGTTCAGGTAGGTTGCCAGTTGGGCGTACTGGTGACACTCGTTATCCTGCACCTCGCGGAAGTCGAGGAAGACGTGCCGTTTGTACGCGGCTAACTCGACGTACAATCCTTTTTCCCACAATTCCTGGTTATTGCGGATGTATTCCAGCCCAGTGACGTGGTCGCGGAAGATGGTGAAATAGTTTCCATCATTGCGCAACGCCAGACCATCGCCCAGCGATTTCTGCACCAGGGTTTTCACGTCCCCGCTCTTGACCGCGTAGGCGGCGGATGTGCGGATCCAGCCCTTGGTCTCGGCGTACTTGTTGTGGTAGATGACCAGTGTCCGCTCGCCTTCTGCGCGGTTGGAATAAGAAAAGACGTCCTCGTTGACGTTGCCCTCTGGGGTGAAAAGATCGTACAGCAAAAAGTTCTCCACCCCGGCAAACAGCACCCGGCGGCGCAGCAGAGGGAATATCTCCCGCTCGTGCCGTTCGACCAGGTAGCCGTCTGGTTGCTCGTCCCAGTAGGCGCGGCGGTACTCCATGCCATATTTCTCGGTGAACCCCTCGATCTGGCCGTGGCCGAACATTGGCAGGCCCGGCATTGTCGCCATCAGTGTGCAGATGCCGAAATACTTGTCCCCTTTGCCGAACTGATCCACCGCTGTGCGCTCGTCAGGGTTGTTCATAAAATTGACGTACCGCTTGAGAATCTGCGGGTCGAACTCGAGCGTGTTCTTGATGACGCTGCGGTATTTGGCGTTCTCCTCGTCGCGCAATATGTTCATGAACGCGCTGTTGTAGACGCGGTGCATGCCCAGCGTGCGGACAAAATATCCCTCCATCATCCAGAAGGCTTCGGCCAGCAGGAGGGTGTCCGGTACTTCTCGCGCCACCCGGTCCACCACCTCGCGCCAAAATTCGGCGGGCATAGCCGCGTCGAACTCGGACTTGGTCAAGCCGTGCTCGGCCCGTGAGGGGATGTCCCCTCCGCTGCCGGGTTCCGGAAACCAGAGTCGCTGATAATGTTTTTTAGCCAGGGTCATTGCGGCGTCGAAGCGGATGATGGGGAATTGGCGGGCGACGTGCAGGATGGTCTGGATCACGGCCTCGCGCACTTCCGGGTCGAGATAGTTCAACTGGGCGGTATCGTTCCAGGGCATACTCGTCCCATCGTTGCCGTGATAGATGTACTTTTCGCTGCCGGTCCAGTGATCCACGCGCTTAAAGACTACCGCTGCGTCGCTGTGGTTGTAATAGTGATCTTCCAGATAGATGCCCACGCGCTCGTCCCACGAGAGATTGGGGCCGCCGAAGGTGTAAGCGGGGAAGGGGCTGTGATCCAGCGAAATGAACCAGTCTGGGTGCTCGATCACCCATTTAGCGTCAATGCCCACGTGGTTGGGAACCATATCGCTAGAGAGGCGGATGCCGCGCTGCCAGGCGCGCTCTCTCAAATTCTGGCACGCTTCCTCCCCGCCCAGGTCAGCCGCGATCTGGTAATCGAACAGTGAATAGGCCGAAGCGACTGCCTCAGGGTTGCCGCACATTTGCTTGATGCGCTGCGATGCCTTGCTGCGTTCCCAGAGGCCGATCAGCCACAAACCTGTGAATCCCCGACGGGCCAGGATGTCCAGTTCCTCGTCGGGGATTTGGTCCAGCCGCGTCATCGGGCGACCGTACTGCTTGGAGCGTTGGTCCAGCCAGACGTAGGTGTTCTTGGCGATCAGCACCAGGCTGGGCATCCAGTCCCGGTCGGGACTAAAGCGCTCGTACTCCATCTCTAACTCGGTAAAATCAACCCCTCGGTTGGGGCCTGGGCCTGGGAATATCGCTTTTTCCTCTTCCGCGATCAGATCCAGGCTGCTGAGAAGACGGTACAGGTAGCTGCCCAGCAAGTATCCCCACTGTTCCCGAATGTACTCGAGCTGACCTGGCAGTGAATGGGGTACGGCCATAGCTGGCTCACGGAGCATGTCTACCAGGTTTTGGTTTTTGGGGCCAAAGGTTGGCTGTGTCTCGAAGAACTCGCGCAGGCCGGAGATGACTTGCCGGTAGGCCGTTTTCTTGCTCAGCGTGGTATCGTCGAACAGTTCCAGAAATGGGGAAAAGGCCGGGTTCGCGTTTGCCAGCCAGAGCATTAACATTTCTTCTAGCACGATCTGGCGATGGGGTGCGCCGTCAGTCTCGCCCGCCAGGTAGTCGTCGAGAGCGATTTCCTGCCGGTAAACGGTCAGCGGAGGAAACTCGTCCGCAAATTCGCGCAGGGTCGCGTTGACTGTTTCTTGGCCCAGCCGCTCGTCCAGCCAGTCTAACGCCAGCCGCGCGACTTTGGGGTTTTCTCGCTCGCGGTACAGGCCAACGACGAGGTGCATGATTTCATCAATCAGGCCCAGGGCGTTGATCTGTCCGGCTTTCACGGTCTGCTCCGGGAATCTGATCAGGTCGCGCTTTTCGTTCATTTTCTGAGCGAACAGCCGCGTGGCGTAAAAGTCGGCAAAGATGACGTTGCCGCTCAGGGAGAACAGAGATCGGTCGAATTGGTATCTGTCCCGTGATTTGCGAGAGACGTGGAATTCCATTGTGAAGCGTGATGTGTGAGGGGTGACTGCTGGAGCAAACATTAGTGACCGACCATTGTCCCGTCGGAAATCTGCTGCACCTCAAAGTCGTCCGCGCCGAGGTCTGTGGCGATGACGCAGTCGCGGCCCACGCGCGTCTCCGCTGGGATGGAGGTGTTTTTACCGGCGACGGTGATGCCGCCGTGCGGGCCGTTTGGAGCCTCATCTCCCCAGCCGATGTACGCTCCCGCTCCGACTCGAACGCGCTTATCCAGGATGGCGTGGTCCACGATGGCGCCTTCCTCGATCACTGCGTCGGTCATGACGATAGAGTGGCGCACGATGGCCCCCGGCAGCACCGTCACCCCTGGCGAGAGCACCGAGTGCTCTACGGTGCCCTCGATGATGCAGCCGTCGGTGATGAGTGAGTGAGCGACCGTGGCGCCGCTGCGGACGTTGACCGGGGGGCGTTCTTCGCTGCGGGTGTGGATGATCCATTCTCGATCGAGCAGGTCAAGCCAGGGTTCGTCCACCAGTAGATCCATGTGAGCTTGCCAGTAGGCCTGAATGGTGCCGACGTCCACCCAGTAGCCGTGATAGGGAAAGGCATACACCTGGCGACTTTTTATCATCTGCGGGATGATGTCGCCGCCAAAGTCGTGGCGCGACCCGGTGTGGGTATGGTCGGCCGTCAGGATGTCATCTAGCACAGCGGCGTTGAAAGCATAGATACCCATTGAACCCAGGTTGCCTCTGGGGTGTGTGGGTTTTTCCTCAAAGCCGGTGACTTTGTACGCCTCGTCGGCCTCCAGCATGCCAAAGCGGGAGGCCTCGTCCGGCGCGACGCGCACTGTGGCGATGGTCAGGTCGGCGCCGTGGTCCAGGTGGAAAGCGACCAGTACGTCATAGTCCA
>QMOE01000286.1 GCA_003648125.1 Chloroflexota bacterium | reverse complement strand
CGTCTGTGCCAGCCGGCCAATATCCACCTGGGGCGGCGGGCCTATTTGGATCACTCCGTCTATCTCCACGCTTGCCCCCAGGGAATCTTTATCGGCGATGAGACCTTTGTGATGCACGGCAGCGTGCTGCACGTATACAACTTTCGAGATTTGCCCAACGCGGGTATCTGGATCGGGCGCAACAGCTACATCGGCGAGCGGTGTGTGATTCGCGGGCAGGGTGGGGTGCATATTGGCGACTCGGTCTTGCTGGCCCCTGGCGTCCAGGTATTGGCGGTGAACCACTTGTTCGACGATCCTTCCCGGCCCGTCATCCGGCAGGGAATTACTGCCCAGGGGATCGTCGTGGAGGATGGGGCCTGGATCGGCGCAGGGGCGATCCTGCTGGACGGTGTCCGAGTGGGGGCCGGGGCGGTAGTGGGGGCCGGGGCGGTGGTCACGCGAGACGTGCCCTCCCGCACCCTGGCGACGGGCGTGCCAGCACAGGTGATACGACAGTTAGACGTGGATCTGTAGGGCGGTTTTACCAACCGCCAGATTTGAGGAGCAAGAGATGGCTGTTCTTTCAGCGACGAGGAAAGCGAACATTCTTTCGGTCGTAATTCCGGCCTACAACGAAGAGGGCGGCATCGCCGAGATCATTGAGCGCGTGCTTGCCATCCGTCCCAAACTGGCGGACGCGCAGGTGGACGATTTAGAGTTGATCGTGGTGGACGATGGTTCCCACGACAAAACTGCGGACATTGCCGCCAGATATTCCCAGGTGCATCTCATTCGCCAGCCGGTCAACCGGGGGTACGGAGCGGCGCTAAAGACTGGGTTCAGCCAGGCGCGGGGGAACCTGTTAGGTTTCTTGGATGCCGACGGCACCTACCCCCCGGAACATTTCCCGAATCTGTGCCGGGTGGCGCTGACCGAGAATGCAGACCTGGTGGTTGGCTCCCGCATGTCGGGCAGCGAGAGCGAGATGCCGTTGGTGCGCCGCATCGGCAACTTTATCTTTGCCAACCTGGTGAGCCTGCTGAGCAACCGTCGCATCAGTGATAGCTCTAGCGGCATGCGCGTCATCCGCCGGGAAGCTCTGCCGCGTTTGTACCCGCTTCCCGATGGCCTCAACTTTACCCCCGTGATGAGTACCCGCGCGCTCCACGAGGAGATGTGCTGGCGGGAGATTCCCATTCCCTATAAGGAGCGGGTGGGGCGCTCCAAACTGAGCGTCGTGCAGGACGGCACGCGCTTCCTGTACACCATTATCTGGACCGCGATGAACTATAACCCCGTCCGCATCCTGGGCGGCATCGGCCTGGGGCTGGCGGTGATCGCGGGCGTGATTGCGGCGACCATAGTGGGAATGCGGCTCTCCGGCGTCACTCAGCTTGGCCCGTGGGGAGTGGTCAGCGTATTCGCCGCTAGCCTGTGTGCCGTCTTCGGGGTGACGCTCTTTTCCCTGGGGGCGACCTTTAACTACCTGGTTTCCCTTTTCCACAAGCAGCCTATCCGCCAGGGCCTCTTTGGCAAGCCGATGTTCAAACGACCGCTAGAGCGTCACTTTGGTTGGATGGGGTTGGCGGCGATGGGGTTAGGATTGGCGCTTGGCACTGGTAGCCTCATCCTCTCGCTGGACGGTTGGACCATTGAGCGGCTCTGGTTCTGGTTGCTGTCCGCAGTGTTGTTGCTGCTGGTGGGGTTGCAATTGGCTGTCTTTTGGCTTATCATGCGTGTGTTGGATGAATTGAGTCGGCGCGAACTTGAGGTGGATCGAGACCTGGCAGGGTAGCTATGCGTGACGTGAATCGCGGGGCTGGGATGCGGGAGCGCGTCCCAGCGCCTCACTTTCCTGATGCTGACGCAGTTGTTCGGGCCGGGCTGGATGTCCGGCCCGAAAACGGTGTAGACATTCTGTTCGTCAACCCCCCGGCCCCCGATGGTGGCATCTGGATTCGCAGCCAGCATCGGGTGGGACGGCGTTCCAGAGAGGGCATGATCTGGCACCAGGTTGGGCTGGCCCAGATGGCGGCCCTGTTCCCCGACTATCGGGTGGAGATAGTGGACGCTATCACCTTGCGGATGGACTGGGCCGCGTTCGAGCGTCTGCTGGAGGAGAAACGTCCCCGCTATTACGTGACCCACGTCACCGCCCCGACCCTGCGCAACGACATGTACGGCGCTTTCCTGGCCCGCAGCATGGGAGCGACGACCATCGCTTTCGGTACTCACGTCACCCCCATCCCCCGCGAGACGATGCGTTCTTTCCCCAGCCTTGATTTTGCCCTGCGCGGCGAACCCGAACTGACGTTACGTGAGCTAATTGATACACTGGAGGGGGACAATTCCCAACCTGCGGAGCGACTGCGCAAGCTGTTCAGCGATGCGGACCCCGGCTGGCAGCCTGCTGAACATCTGAAACTCATCAAGGGGCTGGTGTGGCGCGACGGCGGCGAGATCGTCGTCAATCCAGATCGTCCCTTCATCCGTCACCTGGACGATCTGCCGTTGCCCCGTCACGATTTGCTGCCCCTGGCCTCGTACCGCGCCCCCCTGGTGCCCAGCCCCTACGCTTTCGTCGTCACCAGCCGGGGATGTCCTGGCAACTGCCGTTTCTGCATCAAGCACGTCTCCTACGGCAACTCGGTCCGTTTTCGCTCGCCGGAGAACATTATGGCAGAGATAGAGTTTCTGGCCGAGCAGGGAGTTCGCTCCATCCACATGTACGCCGATATATTCACGGTCAGCCGGGAGCAGGTGGTGGGGCTGTGTGAGTTGATGCTAGAGCGGAATCTCAAGATGCAGTGGACGTGTAACAGCCGCGTAGATTTCGTAGATCAAGAAATGCTCCGCCTGATGGCCCAGGCCGGCTGCCGCTGGATTTCGTGGGGCATCGAGTCGGGTAGCGAAAAAGTGCTACGGAACGTCCGCAAGGGAATCAAACTGGATCAGGTGAGGCAGGCGTTGCGTTGGTCGCGGGAGGCCGGAATCCGCAACTGGGGCTACTTTATCATCGGCCTGCCCGGCGAGACGGAGGAGACCATCCGCGAGACCATTCGTTTCTCCAAACAGCTCCCGCTGGATTTGGTGTTGTTCCACATCGCCGCGCCGTATCCAGGCTCGCCCTTCTTTTTCGAGGTGGTGGAGCAAGGCTGGTTCCGCCCCGGCACTCGTTGGGAGCAGGTGGATATGGACTGCTCGACGGTGCTGGATTACCCCCATCTGCGGGCGGAGGAGTTGGAGCGCTGGGCGCGGCGGGCCTTCCGCGAGTGGGCGCTGCGGCCCGGCCCGGCGCTGACCTATCTGCGCATGCTCCTGAGCGCGCCTTCCCTGTGGCGGCCGGCTTTAGAGATTGGCCTGGAGAGCCTGGGCTGGGCGGCGGGCGGGTAGGGTGATTTTGGCTGGGGGCGGATAGCGAACCCGTAACCGTTCAGGGGGGAGACGGAATGGGCCAGGAATCGCTTCCGGTCCTGTCATTGCGAGCGCAGCGAAGCAATCTCCCTTCTACAATGGCCACGAAACAGGAGATTGCCACTGCGATGGCAAAAGTGTCCGGTAGTGAAATTCAGAGGAGAAAGCGATGCGGATGCAATTGGCCTACGGCCGCGATGGCTTGTGGGTGGATTTACCTGACGACGTACTGGTGACTATCATCGAGCCACAGTTTGTGCCCGGTCTACCAGACGAACGTGCTGCATTGGTGTCGGCGTTGCGCTCACCCGAGGGCGGGTTGCCCTTGCGCGATTTGACGCGACCGAACGATACAGTCGCCGTGGTTTTCAGCGACCTGACCCGCCCTGTGCCCAATGACCGCGTGTTGCCGCCTCTGCTGGAGGAACTGGCCCTGGCCGGCATACCCGATTCGCAGATCGTACTCGTCAATGCTCTGGGCACTCACCGTCCGCAGACTGAGGCCGAGTTGGCCGAGATGCTGGGAAGCGAGATCGTCGCCCGGTATCGCATCGTGCAGCACGATGCCTGGGACAAAGAGAACCTGGTCGAGGCTGGGAAGAACTATGCTGGCCGGACGGTATGGATCAACAGGGCGTATATGGAGGCCTCGGTGCGTATCTTGACTGGTTTCATCGAGCCTCATTTCTTTGCTGGATTTAGCGGCGGCCCAAAAGCGGTGCTCCCCGGCATCAGCGACATTGAGGCTATTATGGACAATCACAGCGGAGCCATGCTTGCCAACTCGCAAGCCACTTGGGCTGTGACCGAGGGTAATCCTGTTTGGGAGGAGATGCTTGCCGTAGCCGGCCACACCGCGCCGACCTTTTTACTCAACGTCACCTTGAACCGAGAGCGGCAGATCACGGGGGTGTTTGCTGGCCGCCTGGCGGCAGCCCACCGGGCAGGGGCCGCCTTTGTGCGAGAGACGGCTATGCAGCCGGTGTCAGAGCCTTTCGACATCGTCATCACGTCCAACAGCG
>QMOE01000285.1 GCA_003648125.1 Chloroflexota bacterium | reverse complement strand
TGTCTCTGAACAGAAAGGCAGGTTTGGAAACCTGCCCTACAGTCAGCGCGATTTCCAATCGCGGCTACAGCGCGCAAACGCCCCGGAATATTGAAAAGATACCATCAAATTTTCTCCGTGTCCTCTGTGTCTCTGTGGTGAGATGACCTTTTTTCAGGGGAGTCATCAGTGCAAAGCGGCGCTTTCGTCAAATTGTCTAATTTTTAATGTCTCAGTGAATCTCTGTGTCTTCTCCGCGTTCTCTGTGTAGCTGTTTTTGACACCTCTGAAAAAGTGTCCGGTAGTGAAAATGGGAAAAAGCATGGGAGGATGGACGATGATCACGGTTCATGCCAAGATATTCGCCACCCTGCGTCGCTATCACACCCATCTGGGAATTGGTGAGGCGATGCCTGTAGATCTGCCGGAGGGTGCAACGGTGGGTCAATTGATAGAACAGCTACGGCTCCCTGCCGATGAGGTCAAGGTTGTTTTTGTCAACAGCATTGTGAGGGAGGAGAATCACCCCCTGGCAGATGGAGACAGGGTCGGCATTTTTCCGCCGGTGGGTGGGGGGTAGAGGTTGAGTAGGGTGAGGACTGCCTCGTCCCTTCCTTGGCGGGCCCCCCGCTTGTCATAAGGGCGGGGCACTGTCTCGCACCTTCCGCTCCAACCGGGCCAGCCGATGGCGCAACTCGGCCAACACATCGTCGTAGCGCATCCCGGCGGGCCAACGCTTGACCTGCGCCAGCGCTGCCCGCGTCCACCTGGCCGCCAGGGAGAGGTTCTCTACGTGCCACTCGAAATACTTTGCCAGTTCGACGTGGGGTAAGACGTCGTCCGGCGTCTCCAAAGCCAATTGCTGCCAGTAGGCAAAGGCCTCGGCTCTCCGGTCGGCTCGCTTGAGGAGGTAGGCCAGATCGCGCAATGCCTTGGGGCGCAGGTCAAGGGCCAGGGCGGCGCTCAGAGTTGCACGGTAGGCTCGTTCCGCTTCAGCCAGCTTGTCCCCGGTCTCGTACCAGCGGGCCAGGCCGTAGAACTCGGCGCCGCTCAGGGATGGATCGGCCCAGGGATTGGCATAGATCCGGCACAGCCGCGCGGTTAGCGTCACCAGGCTGAGGATGTCCACAGCGTTGTGGTAGAGCACGCGCTGCATCTCGCGAGCGTCGCCCGTGCGCAGATAGTCGCGGTAAAGCCAGGGGATGACGCCGCCGGGCACGTCGGCCTGCTCGCGCAGCACGCCCAGCACCTCGCGCTCGAGCGTGCCCAGCGTGCGCGAGGGCAGGTGGTAGCGCCACAGCCGCCGTGCGGGGAGGAGCAGGTCGAGGTGGGGCAAGCCGGCCGTTGGCGGCGGGGTGCGGGCCAGGATGAAGCGGTTTTCGATGATTGGCACGTCAAAGCCGCGCCCGTTGAATGAGACCAGCGCCTCGAACTCGGGTAGAAACTCGGCCAGTGCTTGGACCATCGCCGGTTCGTCGCCGGGGTCGCGCAGAAAGTACTGGTGCAGGCAAAATTTGTCATCGGCGAAAAAGCCCAGCCCCACGACGAAGGCCATTGTGCCTGTGCCGCCGGAAAGGCCGGTCGTTTCGGTATCGAGGAAGCAGACCCGGCGCAGATTCACGCTGGCGAGTGCGTCGTCTCGCGCGATTTGGGCGACGGTTTTGGGAGATAGGGCCAGAAACGAGGAGAGCGGCAGATCGCCGTGCAAGTGATCGAGGGGGTAGGTCTCCTCGGCGATAAAGCACTGTCCGTGGGAAGTGGTGTGAAAATGCCCCTCCACCAGTTCCTGAATGGCGACGCGGCGGCGGGGTGGCAGTGCTGCCAGTTCGCGCACGCCTTTTACCACTCCCATCTCGCGCAGCCGTCGTCGCAGATCGTCGCGCATTGCTCAGGAGACGATCACGGGGGTGCCGCCTTCTGGCACGCGCAGCCCGTCGTTCTCGTAGGGGGCGACGGGTTGGGTCCAGCGGAAAATCCACTTGGCGGCCTCGGGAGAGACGTTGACGCAGCCGTGACTGCGGGGACGGCCAAAGTCGTTGTGCCAGTAAGCGCCGTGGATGGCGACCGCGCCCCAAAAATAAGAATCAAAAGGAACACCGGGCAGGTTGTAGGTATCGCCCACCATGTGACGTGAGGGGGCTTTGAAGATGATGCGGTGATGCCCCCTGGGGGTGGCCCGGTCGCCCCCTGTGCCGCCAGAGATGTAGGTTTCGAACACCGGCCTGCCGTTCTCAAAGGCCACGAGCAATTGGTCGGCGAGCGAGATTTCAATATGTTTACTGTGGACGTGGGGTGAAATTGGCTCCAGGTCTGCCGGATAGATGGGGCGGACGTGCTCGGCGGGGATGTAGCGGAGCGCGCTGGGGGTCTGGCTCTCGTGCAACCGGTACCACAGCTTGTGGTCAGTGCCCCACACGGCCTCGGCGATGCGGTAGACAGAACTGTATGGCGTCCGGTAGCTGCGGTGGACTTGAGGTGATGGCGCGCGGCGGGCGTCGGTGTAGGGGATGCTGATCTCTCCCCACAATCCCTCGGCGGGGATATGTTGCAGGGGGGAATTAAAGTGCAGTTCGACCGGCTGGACGTAGGAGGAGTAGATGTAGCCGCCAATGACGCGGAACCAGATAGGGTTGTGTGGATTAACTCCTGCGGCTTCGACTTTCTCAAAGTAGGTGACGACGTCGTCGCGCCGGTGGTGGCGCACGGTGGGGGCGCGATGATCTGGTTCGGTGCGCACCCAGACAGACCACTCGGCAATCCGGCCCAGGTGCGTGCCTTCGCGGGTGGCGCGGTCGCGGAAGGGCAGTGGTGGGAGAGCGATTCCCACCAGCGCGGTTCCGCCCAGTTTGATGAAATCTCTGCGTGTCAGAATAGTCATTGGGTGAATCAGTCGCTACACCAGGGCTGGGGATCCATACCGATATAGTAATCTTTGGAGATTTCTTGCCCGTCAGCCGATTTTACGGTGATGTTGTGAACGATCGCGCCGCACCCGCTGGTGAGGATGATGAGGCTATAGTCCCGTTCTTGGGTAGGGCTGTCGTCGGTTGCGATGTGGTCGTGCTCAATTATGAACGGCGGCGCTCCGCCGGTGATGTGTACGTTAGCCACCACCCGGTATTGGCCGTTGGGCAATGATTCCCAGCTTTGGACCCAGGTCGGGGGGACAAAGTCCAGCGGCCCTTCGCTTGGCGACGGGGTGGGCGTTTTGGTGGGTGTCTCAGTGGGCGTTGATGTTGCCGCCGGTGGCTGCGACGAGGTCGCCGTCGGCGGGGCCGCTTCCGTGGTTGCTGTCTCTGTCTCGGCGGCTTCTGGTGATTCGGGTGTGAGCGTTGCTTCTGGCGGGACTTGGGTCGGCGAGGTGGGGTGAGATGTCACCGTGGGGGGCGGGCCGGGGGGAGGAGCCGGGGTGGGGGTGGGGGCGTTGCAGGCCAGTCCGCTTGCCACCAGGGTGATGAGAGCCAGGTACAAGAGTGAGCCACGCTTGTTCATAATCTTCCTCCTTGCAAAACGCAGATCGGCGTGATCTGGTCGTTCACGTCTCACATTATACCAAAAAGTAGAGAATTTCTGTAGCAACGAACCGTACTGACTCTAATTGTACGACGGCGTTAAATCTCGCAGTGTTACGGGCCGGTTACAGCCAAGTTGCGATGAGGAGCGTGTCTCTCACAGCAGTGACGCCAGGTATGAGGTGTGCTCCAGCACGATGTGGGCGCCGGCCTGCTCCAGTTCCTCTCGTTCGCCGAAGCCGCACAGCACAGCCACTGCCCACACCCCTGCCCGGCGGGCGGACTTGACGTCCACCGGCGTATCGCCTACCATCACGCACCGCTCGACCGGCACGTCCAGCAATTGGGCCGCGTGCCGGACGGGGGCCGGATGGGGTTTGAGCCGCCAGGTGCTTTCGCGCGTCACCAGCGCGTCGAAAAAATCACCCAGACCGTGCTGGGCTAGGAACGTCTCCGTGTCGCGCTGGCCGCGCGTGGTGACCACTGCCAGCCGGTAGCGCCCTTTCAGCGCGACGAGCATTTCTCTCGCGTCCGCGACGAGGCGAAAGTCGGCCCGCCCTCGCAGGCCGCGCCAACGATGCAGTCGGTCGCTGAATGCCGCCAATGGCCCGTCCAGCCCCAGTATGTCTATTAGTGTCATCAGCGCGTTGCCGGGGGTTTCGGCTGCCATGACGAGCCGGCGAGCGGCCCGGTCTGGATGGGGCCAGTGCACCCGTTCCAGCCGGTGCGCCAGTTTCTCCACTGCCTGATCGTCGGTATCCATCAATGTGCCATCCAGGTCGAACAGGATGGCTGTCACCTTGTCTTTATCGAGCATCTCGCTCCTTTCCGGATTGAGCTAATAGTATCACGACGGGGCGAGGATGTCAACGCAGCCGCACATACTGGGGTGCGCGTCAGATTTTTCGACCTGTGCAATTGGAAGAGAATCCTGCCCG
>QMOE01000284.1 GCA_003648125.1 Chloroflexota bacterium | reverse complement strand
GTGGTGCGGGAAGCGTGCAAGGACATTGAGACTATTGCAGAGACGAATGGATTATCGCTGCAGGCTGACTTGCCGGACGAGGGTGTGCCCATCCAGGCGGACAAGGAAAAGATGCGGGTGGTGTTGGACAACCTGATCTCCAACGCGCTCAAGTTCACCCCTGCGGGTGGAGGGGTACGGGTGGCTCTGTGCAGCAAGGATGACGAGGTGGAGATCACGGTATCCGATACTGGCATTGGGATTCCGTCGGAAGAGTTGGAGCGTATCTTTGATCGTTTCTACCAGGTGGAAGATCACATGACCCGCCGGCATGGTGGCATGGGACTGGGCCTTTCCATTGTCAAGGGACTGGTGGAATTGCACAGTGGTCGCGTGTGGGCCGAAAGTATCCCCGGTCAGGGCAGCCGCTTTGTCGTGGTGTTGCCCGCACAGCAGGAAAACGCGGATCGGCAGGATTGACAGATCAGGATTAGATAAATATGTTCACCCTCAAGCGTGACCTACAAAGTTGAGTCTATTTTCGAGGCAGAGGTAAAGCGAGTGAATCAGACCCATATTCGTGATTTTTGCATCATCGCCCACATTGACCACGGCAAGTCCACGCTGGCCGACCGGCTGCTGGAATTGACCGACACTATCTCTGAGCGCCAGATGACTGACCAGGTGCTCGACTCGATGGATTTGGAGAAGGAGAAGGGGGTCACCATCAAGGCGTCGGCAGTGCGGATGCGCTACACCGCCGCCGATAGCGACGAATATCAACTCAACCTGATTGACACGCCCGGTCACGTGGACTTTGCCTACGAGGTCAGCCGGGCGCTGGCGGCCTGTGAAGGGGCGCTCTTGGTCGTGGACGCGGCCCAGGGCATCGAGGCTCAGACGCTGGCTAATCTCTACATGGCGCTCGAGGCCGACCTGGAGATCGTCCCCGTCGTGAACAAGATTGACCTGATTTCGGCCCAGCCCGATGAAGTAGCGCTGGAAATCGCCGAATTGCTGGGAATCGAGCCGGACGAGGTGCTGCGCGTCTCGGCCAAAGAGGGGTGGAGGATCGAACCGGTGTTGGAGGCCGTGGTGACCCGCCTGCCGCCGCCCCAGGGTCAGGCCGACGCCCCCCTGCGAGCGCTCATCTTTGACTCGCACTATGATTCCTACAAGGGTGTGGTCGCCTACGTGCGGGTGATAGATGGCGTGCTGGCGCAGGATGAGACGTTGCAACTGATGGCAACCGGCACGCAGGCGGAGCCAATCGAGGTCGGCATCTTTACGCCGGGGATGACCCCGGCAGGGCGATTGAACGCGGGCGAGGTGGGATACGTCGCCACGGGCCTCAAGACGGTGCGCGAGTGCCACGTTGGCGATACGTTCACCAGCGCGGTCCGCCCGGCGGCGGAACCACTGCCCGGCTACCGCTCGGTCAAGCCGATGGTCTTTGCCGGCCTGTATCCGGTCGAGCGGGATGATTACGGCGCACTCCGCGACGCGCTAGAGAAATTTCAACTCAACGACGCGGCGCTAATCTTTGAGCCCGAGACATCCCAGGCGCTCCAGTTCGGTTTTCGATGCGGTTTTCTGGGCCTGTTTCACATGGAGATCGTCCAGGAGCGGCTGGAGCGCGAGTATGGGCTGGACCTGATCGCCACCGCGCCCAGCGTGGCCTATCAGATCATCCTCCAAAACGGCGAGATGATCCACATCTCCAGCCCCGCCGACTTGCCAGACCCAGGCACAATCGAAGAAATCCGCGAGCCGTGGATGAACATCCAGGTCTTTACCCCAGCGAATTACATCGGCCCGGTGATGGAGGTGGTCAAGCGGCGGCGGGGCGTATACCAGACGACCGAGTATCTGGACAACCAGCGGGTCGTGCTGAACTATGAGATGCCGCTTTCAGAGATGATCATAGACCTGCACGACCGGCTCAAATCGGCCACGCGCGGGTACGCTTCGCTGGACTATGCTTTCGATGACTATCGCCCTGGCGACCTGGTGCGACTGGACATCCTGATCAACAAGGAGATGGTGGATGCGCTGGCGTTGATCGTACACCGCGAGCAGGCCTACGAGAAAGGGTCGGCGCTGGTGCGCAAGATGAGAGAAGTCATCCCCCGCCAGTTGTTCAAGGTGCCCATCCAGGCGGCCATCGGGGCCAAGATCATCGCCCGCGAGACGGTGAGCGCGCTGCGCAAGGACGTTCTGGCCAAGTGCTACGGCGGCGACGTCACGCGCAAGCGCAAGCTGTTGGAAAAGCAAAAGGCGGGCAAGAAGCGGCTCAAGCAGTTCGGCCGGGTGGTCATCCCGCAGGATGCCTTCCTGGCGGTTCTGCGCTTGGGTGAGGATTGATTCCCTCCCACCGGTCGCCGTTCGCGTCGAGACCCTTGGGGTGTTTGAGATCCCAAGGGTTTATTGTTGGATGACATTGATGAGTGTAGAGCAGAAAGCCATTTATCCCTGGCCCTTTTTCGTCGCTATGGCGGCCAACTTGTTGTTGTTCTTTGGTCTGCAAGCGCTTTTCCCCACGCTTCCTCTCTACATCACCGCCATTGGCGGCTCTCCGGCGGATAATGGTTTGGTGAGTTGGACTTTTGCGCTGGCCTCCTTGCTCGTGCGTCCCCTGGCTGGGTGGCTGGCCGACCGCTGGGGACGCAAACCGGTTCTGGTACTGGGCGCGATCCTCTTCGGCGGCGGGCCGCTGCTCTACGCGCTGGCGTCCAACGTGCCGCTCTTGATGGGAGCGCGGGCGATTCACGGGGCGGGGATGGCCCTCTTTAGCACTGCCTATCAGGCGTTCATCGCCGACCTGCTCGCGCCTGGCCGTTACGGTGAGGGGATGGGGTTAGCCAACAGTTCCACTACAGTGATGATGGCGCTTTCGCCGATGACCGGCGAGTGGTTGGAGCGGGAGTTTGGTTTTGGGCCGCTGTTCCTGACGCTGGGCGCTATCGGCGGGCTGGGCCTGTTAGCAACGTCGGCGTTGCCGCGCCAAAGACACCGGAGGGAGCGCGCTTGCACCGGCGGCGTGCGCGAGGCGCTGCGTCAACCAGAGGTGCGCACGGGCGCGCTGGCGATGGCAGTACTGGGAATCTCCTTCGGTGCGTTTACCACTTTCTTGCCTCTGTTGGCCGATGTGCGCGGCTTGGGTGGGGCCGGATTGGTTTTTTCCGCTTACGCGCTGTCCTCCACTTTGATGCAGCCGCTGGCCGGACGGCTGGCCGACCGCTGGGGAGCCAAACCGACGGTACTGACGGCCCTGGCGTTGGTCGGTGTAGCGACGGCGGGCCTGGCGGTGGTCTCTAACAGATGGGTGCTGATGGTGCTGGTCGCCCTCTTTGGAGCGGGACAGGGAGCCGCGCAGGCCGGAGTGAGCGGTCGCGTGCAGGAAAGCGTCGGTGCGTCGTTGCGAGGGAGTGCCTCGGCGGTGCAGTATGTGGCTTTCGATTTGCTGATTGGCTTTGGCTGCCTGGGATTGGGCCTGTTGGCAGACGTGACCGGCTACGGCGTGATGTACGGGGTTGTCGCTGGGATCACGCTGTTGGGGCTGGCGGCGGGTATACTGGTGGTGAAGCGGGCGCGGTGATGATGTGGATCATTTCACTGGGCGTCACTACCCAATCCATCCGCTGGTCGTGCTCGTTGTGGGGCAGCGTATCAACCACAAACTCGTCGTAGGTCACGCCTACACGCATGGCGGTGGTAGCGGGCAAAAGCCGGTCATAGTACCCGCCGCCAAATCCCAGTCGCCAGCCGTTTCTATCGAAGGCGACGCCGGGCGTCAGCACCAGGTCAAGCGTAGCCGGGTCTACTATTGGCAGGTCGGGTGCGGGTTCGAGCATCCCAAAGCGATGGGGCACCAGACGGGCCGGGTCGTAGATGTGCAGCATCATCCCATTATCATCAATTATGCGGGGGACGACCCAGTGCGCCTGCGGCAGCGTGTCAAAGAGTGGAGCCAGGTCAATCTCGTTGCAAAAGGCCAGGTAGGTGAGGATAGAGATTGAGGACTGACGGGAAGCTATCGGAGACCAGGCAGCCAACCGGCGGCAGACGGCAGCGGAGGCGGTGATGACCTCTTCTGGGCTGAGGTTCTGCCGCCGGCGGGCAAAGTGAGAACGGAGTGTTTGTTTATCCATAAGGTAACTCTACTCAAGCATACCCGGAAGTAACCAGATGGCATCTCTAAAGCGTGTCATTGCGAGCGCAGCGAAGCAATCTCATTCTGCAACGAGGAGATTGCTTCGTCGCTCTGCTCCTCGCAATGACAGGCTGAGCAGTTACGATTTTTCTCGATTTATCTGTATCATCTCAATAATCCGGGGCGCGAATCTGTAGGGCGGGTTTCTTACCCGCCAATCGGTGGCAGCAGGTCGAGAATCTGCTCTCTGAACCAGCAATTCCCGTTTTGTAGCCGCGATTTCCCAATCGCGTACATTATGCTGCGTAAAATGG
>QMOE01000283.1 GCA_003648125.1 Chloroflexota bacterium | reverse complement strand
TTTTCCGCCTCGTTGGCCGCCAGCGCGGCATAGGCCGCCGGCTCCACCTCCAGCACGTACAACGTCTGCCCCGCCAGCAACATGTGACCGTGGCGCATGCGGTTGATGAGCTGCACCTGGTGGGCGTCCACGTGGCGAATGATCTGGCTGGAAACGACCCTGGGCTTGATGCGATCCGCTTCCTGCAAACCCAGCGCCTCCAGAATCGCCGCGCCGGCCGCCCGTACCTCGGCCTGCTCCCGGTGATGTACCTCCAACAGACCGTACAGCCGTTCGACGATCTGCATACCCGGACGTACCCGCGTGGATTTCAACGCAATGTCCGTGATGCGGTTGATCTCGATGCCGGGCGAGATTTCTACCCACAGCGACGTGTCGTGGGGCAGCGGCAGGAAACCCCGCGCCACCGTGCCCAGAAACCCCGCGTGCTGCGGCTGCAAGCTATCCAAGAAAACATAAGTGCGTAAATCAACTGCCATAACGCGCTCTCCTTATCCGCCTATTCCCCGGCTCCCTGCATAATCTTTACACTGGCGCTGGCCCCGATCCGGCTGGCGCCCGCCGCGATCATCTGCTGCGCCTCCTCGTAAGTGTGGATGCCGCCCGCTGCCTTGACTCCCATCGTGGGGCCGACCACGCGCCGCATCAGAGCGACGTCCTCCAGCGTGGCCCCGCCCGGCCCAAATCCGGTAGAGGTCTTGACAAAGTTGGCGCCAGCCACTTTGGCGAGTTGGCAAGCGATCACTTTTTCCTCGTCGCTCAATAGCGCCGCCTCGATGATGACTTTGAGGATCGCGTTTCCGGCGTGACAGGCCCGCGCGATGGATCCGATGTCGCGCTCCACCAATTCGTAATCCTGGGATTTGAGGGCGCCAACGTTGATCACCATATCTATCTCGACGGCCCCGTCGCGAATGGCCTGTTGAGCCTCAAAGACTTTGGCTTCAGTAGACGTGGCGCCCAGTGGAAAGCCAACGACAACACAAACATGCACGCCGCTGCCTTTCAAAAGTTGCGTACACAGTTTCGCGTTGCCCGGATTGACGCATACCGAAGCAAAGCCATACTTGCGCGCCTCGTAGCACAATTGCGCGATCTGATCCTGTGTCGCGTCGGGCTTGAGCAGTGTGTGATCGATCATGTGCGCCAGATGACCATCGGTCGGCGCGATGCCCAGCGTGCTGGCGATACGATCTGCGCCGGCGTTGACCACGTGCTGCACCCGTTCCACATAGTTGTGTGACGAAATAGGAGGATGCTCAGTGTCGGTCTCTTCCTGCTCTTTTTGCACCAAGATCAACACCTGGCGCGTAATTTGTTCGATGATACGTTCTAAAGTTGCTTCATCTAGATTCATCGCTTGTCTCATTACGCTTTGTTTTCACGTCCCACGTTTCAAAAACCGTTCTTCAATCTCCATGATCTTGTTCACCCGACGGGCGTGCCGCCCGCCGCCAAAGAGGGTCTCCAGCCACGTCTTGACAATCTGCTTAGCCAGATTAGGGCCGATCATGCCGGCGCCCAGCGTCAACACATTAGCGTCGTTGTGCTCGCGGCTGTTAGAGGCCGTGGCCTGATCATAACACATCGCTGCGCGCACGCCCGGCACCTTGTTAGCCGCCATGCATGAGCCGATGCCCGCGCCGTCCACGACGATGCCACGCCATGCGCGTTCCTGGGCCACCAACTGCGCCACCGCAAAGGCAAAATCAGGATAATCTACTGAACTGGCGCTATCGGTTCCGCAATCTATGACTTTGTAATCCAACTCGCCCAGGTAGCCCTTTAGCATTTCCTTCAACTCGTATCCGCCGTGATCGGCGCCGATGGCGATGGTCTGTTGGCCTGCAGCAGAGGGGTTGACGCCTGGTACGCTAACCGTCAATGCCTCATCCATACTCACGCGCCGCTCCAGGGCAGCCTGCCGGGCCAGAGGAGTGACGAGCGCCCCTTGAGGTACATCAATCCGCCCCCCGACCGGCACAGCCTGAATGTCCGCCTCTGTCACCAAAGGCCGGGCAGCGCCCGCTGGCGGGGAATCTTGCGGCAACCCCAACGTGCGATAGACCACGCGGCGCACCATTTGGCGAATACGATCCTCGTCTGCTTCCACTTTGAATCTCCCTATCGTTGCCAGGGATTATACCATTGTTGGGTAGGGAAGCCAAATCATAGGGCGGCTTCTCTACCGGACACTTTTGCCAAGTTTCTGTTACGCAGAGATTCACGGAGGATTCACAGAGACGCCTGTCTGTCGACAGGCAGGCACAGAAATTCTTTGCAGGAATCTGCTAGTACGAAGCGACTCTTTTGTTAGATCATCCAAATTTCAACATCTCAGTGTATCTCTGTGCTTTCTCTGCGCTCTCTGTGTAATTGATTTAGGTGTGTTTCAAATGAGTTGGGTAGGCGCGCTTTCCATAGCGCGCGGTATGGAAACCGCGCCTACTTCTAACCGAAATGAAACGCACCCAATTGATTTTGGCCTCTTTGAAAAAGTGTCCGGTAGTGAAAGGGCGGCCAAGCCGCATCTTTGCGGTCAAGATGATTGCGTTCCGTAGCGCGCAAGAAAATGATGGACACCCCAAGCCCAATCCGGTGTTGACTTTTCTCCGCCTCGCCAGTAGAATGGGGGAGATTTGAAACTCTAATCTCCAACTGCGGAGCCGCGACTTATGCGTAACAAACATTCTGTCCTGATTGTAGATAGCAACGTTCCCTTTGCCACTATCCTCAAAGAGAGTCTGGAGCAAGACGGGGGGTACACCACCACCGTGGCCGCCAGCGCGGACGAGGCGCTCCAGGCGTTCTCCTCAGCCGGGTTCGACCTCGTCATCGTGGACATGGACCTGCCCGCTGGAGGCAGCGGCGCACTGCTCAGCGAACTGCGCCGCCAAAAAGCAGACCAGCGCTTGATGCTGATTCCCCTTATGGGTGAAGAACTCGCGCTTGAATTTGCTGGCCTGGACGTGCAAGGGATACTGCCCAAACCCTTTTTCTTTCCCGAACTGCCGGGGCGCGTCGCCGCCGCGCTGGGGGTGACTGAGGAGGAGTCCCCTGAACCGGTTGAAGCTGCAACCCCAGTTACAGAAGCGGCGCCCGCCCGCCCGGTTGTGAGCAGCGAGGAGCGGCTGGCCGTGCTGCGCGAGCGTTTTCAGGATATTGTCCACGAGATGAACGAGCTGTCCCGCGAGGTCACTGCCGAAGCGGTGATCTTGACCTGCGGCGGGAAGCTGCTCGCTCACACTGGCCGCCTCCCGGCCGAGGAGGCTGACCGGTTGGCGCAGGTCGCCGGCGAAAGCTGGCGCACCTCGGCCCGCGTGGCTCAAATCCTGGGGCGGGAGCAGTTGCGCTTTGAGCAGAGCGTCGAGGGGGACGAGTATCTGTTCTATTCGCTGGCCGTCGCCGAAGACATCATCCTCTCCGTCGCCCTGCGCGCCAACGTGACGCTCGGCATGGTTCGCCACAGCGCCAAGTCAACGGCGGATAGGCTGCGAAAGATGATAGGAGTTGCCTGACCCCCACCATCGAGGAACCGTATGCCCCAAAAGAATAAACTGGCCCTGATTGACGGCCACTCGCTGGCCTATCGCGCTTTTCACGCCCTGCCCGTGGATATAAAAACCTCGCAGGGCGAGCTGACCAACGCTATCTTTGGCTTTACCTCGATGCTGCTCAACGTCCTGCGTGATGAAAAGCCCACCCACATCGCCGTCACCTTTGATAAAGGGCGCACCTTCCGCCACGACATTTACCCCGAATACAAGGCCCACCGCGTCAAGATGCCCGACGAGATGCGCTCCCAGATGGCCCGCATCCGCCAGGTGGTGGAGACGCTGGGCATCCCAATTTTCGAACAAGAGGGGTACGAGGCGGACGACCTGCTGGGGACGCTATCTCGCCAGGCGGAAGAACAGGGAGTAAATACGCTCATCGTCACCGGCGATAGAGACCTCCTACAACTGGTGGACGAGCGCGTCCACGTCCTCACCTCCCGCCGCCGCTTCTCGGATACTACCGTATACGACACGGAGGGCGTCAAGCAGCGTTACGGCCTGACGCCCGGCCAACTACTTGATCTCAAAGCCATGATGGGCGATCAATCCGACAACATCCCCGGCGTGCGCGGCGTCGGCGAGAAAACCGCCACCAAACTGCTCCAGCAGTACGGCTCGCTGGAGGAAATCTATGCCCACCTGGACGAGGTGCAGACCCGTTTTCGCAACAAGTTGGACGAGGGGCGGGAGATGGCCCACCTCAGCCGCCGCCTGGGGGCCATCGTGCGCGACGCGCCGGTGCAACTCGATCTCGACGCTTGCCAGACGCGCTCCTTCGACCGTAAGCCGGTGTTGGAACTCTTCCGCGAGCTCGAGTTCCGCTCGCTGGCCGAGCGCCTGCCGGGAGCTTCCCCGCTTGCGGGGGGCGTTGAGGGGGGGAGGCAGCGCAGCCT
>QMOE01000282.1 GCA_003648125.1 Chloroflexota bacterium | reverse complement strand
TGGCGGCTACTCAACCGACGCTCGCTTCACTGGCCTGAGCATTTACTCCAAATGTTAAATTTGTCGGCTAATCAGATGCGTCTCTGAATTCTCCGTGAATCTCTGTGTAACAGAAACATGGCAAAAGTGTCTGGTAGTAAATATAGCTAAAGTGTTTCACAGAGATACACGGATGAGAATCTCGTTTTTTCCGTCAGTTCTCCGTGAATCTGTACCTATTCCGAAAATAGCCTTGTAGGCGCGGATCCCATTCCGCTACGTCGGAATGCCCGCCCCCCTTGCCCTGCATCCACGGTCTGTGGACACGCCCGTTGACGTCTATGCTGCGTTCGGTTATAATAGAACTGTTGCCGGCGCAGAAACGGCTAAAGGGGACAATGAAATTTCGCAAGCGCATTCAATCCACCCTCAAGTGGCTGACCCCTGGCATAGGGATCAAACGCTGGTTGCTGCTTTTGACCTGTGGTATCGCGCTCCTGAGCCTGGGCTTTAGCTTTCTGCTCAGACAGTTTTATCCCTTGCCAATTTTTTTCTATTACTTGACCTTCCAGTTCATCCCGCCTGGCCTGCGAATTGGGTTCTTTGGATTGATCGGTGCGGCAGCGGTGGCGTTCGCGCTATTGGGCCTCAATCGGGCGCTGCTGGAGCCTTTCGTAGAGACTGACCCTGAAACAGTGGTCAACACCGTGTACCAGTATCGCCAGCGGGAGCGGGGGCCGAAGGTAGTCGCCATTGGCGGTGGGCACGGCCTTTCCACCCTGTTGCGGGGACTGAAACGCTACACCTCCAACATCACCGCCATCGTCACCGTTGCCGACGACGGAGGCAGTTCTGGGCGGTTGCGGCGCGAATTGGGCGTATTGCCACCGGGCGACTTTCGCAACTGCATCGCCGCGCTGGCCGATGACGAATCGCTGACGACTCAATTGTTCCAATACCGCTTTCCTTCGACTATGCTCAGGACGAGCGGCGATGGGAACGGGCTTGACGGTCACAGCTTTGGCAATCTCTTTATCACTGCGATGGCAGAAGTGAGCGGCAGCTTTGAGCGGGCGATTCTGGAATCGGGGCGCGTGCTGGCTATCCGGGGGCGTGTACTGCCCAGCACCCTGCGCGACGTGACGCTGATGGCCGATCTGCGGGCCGAGTCAGTCGGAATCAGTCGCGTGACTGGCGAATCGAGCATCACCGAGGCCAGAGGAGCCATTGAACGAGTCTATCTAGCGCCCGACGACGCTCCCGCCTACCCCGAAGTAGTGCGCGCACTGCTGGAGGCGGACTTGATCGTGGCCGGTCCCGGCAGCTTGTACACCAGTGTCCTGCCCAATCTGCTAGTGCCGGACGTGGCACGGGCGGTCGCGACCAGCCGGGCGCTCAAAATCTACGTCTGCAACGTCGCCACCCAGCGCGGCGAGACGGAGGGGTATAGCGCGGGCGAGCACGTCGCCGCGTTGGAGGCGCACGTGGGGGCAGGCCTCTTCCCGCTGGTGCTGGCTAATGATAACTTGAATGTAGACCTTGACGCTCCCGCCGGGGTCGAGATGGTGTCGCCGGACTCGCCGCCCAAGGCAAAATATCGCCTGATCGCCGCCGACCTGGTTGACCCATCCCACCCCTGGCGGCACGATAGCGATAAACTGGCGCGGGCACTACTACGACTGATCGAATGATTCCACGACGAAAATTGGAAATCACTCTTGCCTAACTGCAATTTGAGAGGTTCAAGGAGGTAAATCCCGATGAATACTATGATAGATACAATCGCGATTCGTCCTCTTCCCAGGCTACATGCCTTACCTGCCACACTTCCATTAGATGGGGCAGTGCGTATTGAATTAGAGGAAGGAGTACCAATTCTCAAGGCTTCTAACCCCATCCAGGCTCGAATCGAAAAACTAATCCTCAAAGAGCACGGAGAGGAATTGACTGCTAAAGAAAAAGCCGAGCTTGACTACTATGAAGAAATAGACGATTACTTGAGCTTGATCAATCGAGTAACCCGTAACCTGATTCAACACCAACCAGGCCAAGAAGCCTAGCAAATGATCAAGCGGCGCAAAATACCACTGGAAATCCAACGCCTGGTACATCAACGAGCCAATCATCTGTGCGAGTATTGCCACACTTCAGAGGTATGGCAGTATGTCCGATTTACCATAGATCACGTTATTCCCATCGCACAAGGGGGAACTGATTCTCTTGACAATCTTGCTTTGGCTTGCCTGCATTGCAATCGTAGAAAAGCCGATAAGCTGACCGCTCTAGTCCCCGGTTCTGGAGAGTTGGTATCCCTATTCAACCCTCGTCAAGATGCTTGGGACGAGCATTTCATTTGGTCTCCCGATAAACTTTTTATTGTAGGGCTGACACCGACTGGGCAGGCAACTATTGATGCCTTAAAGCTAAACCGCGAGAGAGTCATCAACATCAGGGCAGCAGATCGAATGGTGGAGCGTCATCCGCCCCCCGGAGATTCGGTACAGAAGAACACACCAGAACATTCCAAACGAACAAAATCAGCACGTAAATAGAAAAAGGAGCAAAACAATGACAGTAAAAGTAGGTATCAACGGATTTGGCCGCATTGGCCGCCAGGTGCTCAAGGCGATGAAGGAGAAATACGGCGACGAGTTCGACGTCGTCGCCATCAACGACCTCTTCCCGCCCGAGACCAACGCTCACCTCTTCAAATACGATTCCAACTATGGCATCTACCCCGGCGCGGTCGAGGTGGTCGGGGGAGACATTATCGTGGATGGCGACCGCATCAAGGTCTTTGCCGAGCGCGACCCGGCAAAACTGCCCTGGGGCAACCTGGGCGCAGAAATCGTGATCGAAGCTACCGGCATCTTCCGCGACGGGAAAAAGGCAGCCGCCCACATCGCAGCCGGCGCTAAAAAAGTCATCATCAGCGCCCCGGCCAAGCCGGCCGACAGTGTGGATTTGACCATCGTCCTGGGCGTCAACGACGACCGGTACGATCCGGCGAACCACCACATCCTCTCCAACGCTTCCTGCACCACCAACTGTCTGGCCCCCGCCGTCAAGGTCATCAACGACAACTTTGGCATCGTCAAAGGGCTGATGACCACCATCCACTCCTACACCGGCGACCAGCGCGTCCTGGACTTGGGGCACAGCGACCTGCGGCGGGCGCGGGCGGCGGCCCTGAACATCATCCCCACCACCACCGGCGCGGCCAAGGCGCTGGCGCTCGTCATCCCGGAGCTAGAGGGCAAGTTCGACGGTATGGCGATTCGCGTCCCCACTCCCACCGTCTCTCTCGTTGACTTTGTGGCCGAGTTGGAAAAAACGACCACCGCTGAGGAGGTCAACGCGGCTTTCAAAGCCGCCGCCGGGGGGACGATGCAGGGTATCCTGGGCTACTCGGAGGAGCCACTGGTCTCGATGGATTACAAAGGCGACCCGCGCTCCAGTATCGTGGATGGGCCTAAAACTATGGTGATGGACGGCAACATGCTCAAAGTGCTGGCCTGGTACGACAACGAGTGGGCCTACTCGGTGCGTATCTGCGACCTGGTAAAGCTGATGGTGGATATAAAGTAGACGGGGAAAACCGTGAACAAGAAAACTATCCGTGACGTGGACGTGCGCGGCAAGCGCGTGCTCGTGCGCGTGGACTTTAACGTGCCCCTACAAAACGGCGCGGTGAGCGACGACACCCGCATCCAGGCCGCGCTGCCCACGCTGAACTATTTGCTGGAACGCGGCGCGGCACTGATCCTCTGCTCCCACCTGGGCCGGCCCAAAGGCAAGATCGTGCCAGAGTTGAGTATGTCCCCCGTGGCGGCGCGGCTGGCAGAACTGCTGGGCCGCCCGGTGACGAAACTCGATGACTGCGTCGGGCCGGCGGTCGAGGCGGCGGCCGCGGGATTGCAACCCGGCGACGTCATCTTGCTAGAGAACACCCGCTTCCACCCGCAGGAAAAGGGGAACGATCCCGAATTCGCCCGCCAACTGGCCGGTCTGGCCGAACTCTACGTCAACGACGCCTTTGGCTCGGCCCACCGCGCCCACGCCTCGACCGAGGGGGTGACGCACTACCTGCCGGCCGTGGCCGGTTTCCTGATGGAGAAAGAGCTCGAATTTCTCGGCCAGGCGGTCGAGAACCCAAAGCGCCCCTACGTTGCCATCCTGGGCGGGGCCAAAATCTCGGACAAGATCGGCGTCATCGAGAGCCTACTGCAACGGTGCGACCGGCTGCTCATCGGCGGCGGCATGGCTAACACCTTCTTCCAGGCCATGGGCTTTGAGATGGGCGACAGCCTGGTCGAAGCAGGCGCGGTGCCGACGGCTCAATCGCTCCTCAAGAGCGCCGGAGCCAGGATTGTCCTGCCCGTTGACGTGGTCATCGCCGACCGGTTCGATAACGATGCCAACTCTCGCGTCGTGGCTCCGAACGAGGTCACTGCCGGCTGGCGTATCCTGGATATTGG
>QMOE01000281.1 GCA_003648125.1 Chloroflexota bacterium | reverse complement strand
TCGACTTTCGCGCCGAGATGCGGGATACGCGCATCCAGGTGGACGAGTTGTTGGCGCAGGGCAAGATAGAGGAAGCAGAGACCTACATGGAAGAGCGGCGGCAGGAATTTGTCGCCCAGGGCTATGCCATCCGCAAGCTGAACCAGGCCTATTTCGCCTTCCACGGGGCCTACGCCGACCGACCCGGCGCGGCAGGGGCTGACCCCATCGGCCCGACGGTGCAAGAGTTGCGCGAGCGCAGTCCCGACCTGCACACCTTTGTAGCCCAGATTGCCCACGTCACGACGCTGGCAGAACTGGAATCGCTGCTGGAGGAGCAGACACCTTGACATCTTTCTATTCTGGGGTAGAATTGAAATGGGCGTGTTTCAAATGAGTTGGGTAGGCGAGCTTTCCATAGCGCGCGGTATGGAAACCGCGCCTACTTCTAACCGAAATGAGACGTACCCAATTGAAACGAGTGTGGGGCTGTAGCTCAGTTGGGAGAGCGCTACAATCGCACTGTAGAGGCCAGGGGTTCGAGTCCCCTCAGCTCCACCAGCATCGCCCGACGTGGGCCTGTAGCGCAGTTGGGAGCGCACCACAATGGCATTGTGGGGGTCGTGGGTTCGAGTCCCACCAGGTCCACCTTTTATACAAGTGGTAAAAGCTGTGAGCCAGATAGGACATGAGGCGCGTCATGCTTGAAGTTGGGTATTTGACAAACAAACAGGGTCAACCACAAGCAGTCGTGATTCCTATTGAGATATGGAAACAGTTATTCTCCTCGGACGACGTTTCTGTTGAGGTTGAAGGCTTGACCGATGAAGTGCAAGATTATTGTTTGGGCAAAGCAATGGATAAAGCCTTACAAAGTCCTCTGTTAAGCCGCCAGGAAGCTCTAGCTTATTTAGAGGAATAATCAGGTGCAAGTTCAGTACCGCAAGTTGTTCCTGAAAGACCTCAAGAAACTAAAAAAGCAACCTATCTATACAAGCAGATTTTTGAACTGGTTTTTACGGCTTTGCCCGAGGCCAAAACACTGAGGGACGTCCCCGGTGTTCAAGCGATGAAAGGGTATTCCAAACGGTATCGCATTCGTATCGGTAGTTATCGCATTGGAGTACAAGTGCGCGGTGATACTGTTCAAGTGATGCGCGTTTTGCATCGCCGAGAATTTTATCGCTATTTTCCTTGAGCCAATTCCGACAAGCAAAAACTTGACCAAAGGCTGCGAACAGGAGTAGTAGGCCATCCCCCCAGCGAGCCTGGAAAAACCAGGTGCGAGCCAGGCAACGGCATCCAGGGGAACGCCCGTAGGGGCGGGGTCACCCCGCCCTTTGAAAGGCCGAACTCGCCTGAGAGCCGCGCCGGTGAAACAATAGTAACCGGCGACGATCGGCCCCCGTTAACGGGCCAAGAGCGGGAGACGTCTCACGTGTGGGATGTCCTCCAACCAGGGTGGTACCACGGAGTGCCCCTTCGTCCCTGAGGCGAAGGGGTATTTTATTTTATCTCGGGGGGGGAAAAATGAGCATTGAACCTACAGCGTGGATTTGGTACAACGGCAAGCTGATTCCGTGGGACGAGGCGCGGGTGCACGTCTTTGCTCACGCGCTTCACTATGGCTCTAGCGTGTTCGAGGGAATCCGGGCTTATCCCACGCCGCGCGGCCCGGCCGTGCTGGGGCTAGAACCCCACGTGCGCCGGCTCTTTGACTCGTGCAAAATCTACCGCATGCCGATCCCCTACCGTCCGGAAGAGATTTCCCAGGCCATTTTGGAGACGATCCGGGCCAACGAACTCGCATCCTGCTACATCCGGCCGCTGGTCTTTCGCGGGCTGGGCGTGATCTCGCTCGACCCGCGGCCCTGTCCCGTCGAGGTGATCGTCGGCACGATAGCGATGGGGCAATTCCTGGGGGAAGAATCACTAAAGAATGGAATTGACGTGGGCGTGAGCACCTGGCAGCGATTGGCCCCGAACACCTTTCCAGCGATGGCCAAAATAGGCGGGCAGTACATCAACTCGCAGTTGATCGTCATGGAATCCCACGACCGGGGCTTTTCCGAGGCCATCGCCCTGAACACGGCGGGGCAGGTCAGCGAGGGCAGCGGCGAGAATGTGTTCATCGTCAAAGACGGCGTGCTCTACACACCGTCGCTGGCGGCCTCGATATTGGGGGGCATCACCAGGGCGTTCGTCACCCAACTGGCCCGCGACCTGGGGTACCAGGTGCGGGAGGAGACAATCGCGCGCGAGATGCTTTACCTGGGCGACGAAGCCTTCTTCACCGGGACGGCGGCCGAGGTCACCCCCATCCGCTCCGTGGATGGCATCCCGGTGGGCGAGGGGCAGCGCGGCCCGGTGACAGCCCACCTGCAAGAGCAGTTCTTTGGCATCGTCAGAGGTGAGATCAAGGATCGCTTTGGCTGGATGACACCTGTGGGGGAGTAAGAGTGAAACAAGTGGAATTGGCGCCTGGCGTCTTTCATCTACAGAGCGGCTCCAATATGGGGCTGGTCGCGCAGGATGGCAAGGGGCTGCTGATCGACACGGGGTTGGACAAGGACACCACCCGGCGAGCGCTGCGCATCGTCGAGGCGCTGGACGTTACATTAGAGGCGATCTTTATCACCCACGCCCACGCCGACCATTTTGGCGGCGCGTACTTTTTGCAGCGGCGGACGGATACGCTGCTGTACGCTCCACGGCTCGAGGCGGCGATGATGGAGCACCCCATCATCGAGCCGCTCTATCTCTTTGGCGGGGCGGCACCCATCGGGGAACTGCGCCACAAGTTCACGCTGGCTAAACCTTGCCGGGTTGACCACATGATAGAACCTGGCCCCCACGAGATCGGCCCATTCCTGGTGGAACTGATTCCGTTGCCGGGCCACGCCCCCAATCAGATGGGGCTGGCAGTGGAGGAGGTACTTTTCTGCGGCGACGCGGTCTTTCCGGCCGAGACGCTGGAAAAGCACAAGATTCCCTTTTGCTTTGATCTGGACGAGTGGCTAACGACGCTGGAACGGCTGCCGGGGTTGCCCTACGCCCACTTCGCGCCAGGTCACGGCCCGGCCTACAGCAGCGCCGAGATCGCCGAAATCTGTGCCGCCAACCGGGAACGGCTGGAGGAGATACGGGAGGTGGTTTACGCCGCGCTGGAGGAGCCGCAGGGGACCCCGGCACTGGTGCAGTGCGTGGCCGATTATTTTGAACTTGAATTGGCGGGAGCGGTGTTCTATTTTCTGGTGCGGACGACCATCCTGGCCGCGCTATCCTCGCTGGAGCGGGCGGGGGAGGCGACGGCTGTGATAGAGAACAACCAGTTGTTGTGGCAACAGAGTGTAGCAGAAGGATGAGAGATGGGGAACCTGCAAGTTGAGTAAGTTACAATGGAACCTGATAATTGAGATATATTATGCAAATTTCTTACTACGATGAAACAGGTGATGACGGTTACCCAAAGTATTCATCCCCGTTTTTTGTTCTCTCAGCGTTGTATTTGCATTATTTGAACTGGCAGCCAATTTTCGAAACCATTCGAGAATTTCGACGCGAGTTAAAAAATTCGTTTGGCTTGCCTGTCAGAATGGAGATGCACACCAGACCTTTCTTGCTGGGCAAAAAGCCATATCGTCCTTTGGGTATATCAGATCTTGACCGAACAACAATTGTAGGATTATTCTGTGATCTGATAGGCAGCCTGGATTTGAAAATCATCAATGTTGTCATCGTCAAACCGAGAATCAAAAGTTCAAGGTATCAAGTATTGGATACAGCACTGAAATACTCGATTCAGCGAATTGAGAATGACCTAAATCCAGCGATAAATCCTCACAAAAAATTCATGATCATCACAGATCCTGGACGTGTAGGTAAAATGCGAAAAACTTGTCGGCGTATTCAACGCATCAACTTTATTCCCTCGAGATTCAGTCAGTCGAGTTATCGCAGGGAAATCAGAGCGCTAATTGAAGACCCCTTGCCAAAGGACTCGAAAGAATCTTATTTTATTCAACTGGCAGATGTTGTTTCATTGATAGTATACCTGCACGCCATTGAGATTACCGGCATAGGTCAAATGTCCAATCGCTTATCAAGAATGGTAACACCTGCTCAAGTGGCAGAGTGGATGGCGAGATTAAAGAGTAGCTTTAACCTGCAAGCATCACGTAAAGACCCATATGGTATTGTGTATCATCCCTAAAAGAAAAACACCACCTACGGCGCATTCGCGCTTTCAGTGGTTCATTACTACTATACACTATTTGTATGATAAAGTCAAGTTTTTTTATATATTTGCCCCACCCTGCGGGCAGCCAGGGATAAAGGAAGTATGGATGCAAGATTATGCGTATCTTTTCAATATTCCGGGGCGTTTGCGCGCTGTAGCCGCGATTGGAAATCGCGCTGACTGTAGGGCAGGTTTCCAAACCTGCCTTTCTGTTCAGAGGCAGCAATTCCCGTTATGAGGA
>QMOE01000280.1 GCA_003648125.1 Chloroflexota bacterium | reverse complement strand
GCAGAGAAGGCACAGAGATACACTGAGATGTTGAAATTTGGATGATCTAACAAAAGAGTCGCTTCGTACTAGCAGATTCCTGCAAAGAATTTCTGTGCCTGCCTGTCGGCAGACAGGCATCTCTGTGAATCCTCCGTGAATCTCTGTGTAACAGAAACTTGGCAAAAGTGTCCGGTAGAGAATTTTATTCGTAACTGCTCAGCCATAGGCAAGTTTTCAAAGTGCCGGGCACCTGAGCAGTTACTTTTCTCCCCGCCCATCGGAAACCGAAGGAGCAGATACTGCCCACGCCAGGCGCGTTGCACCTCGGTTACGGCAGCATCAGTGCCTTTGTGTACGCCCCCACAAAACCAGGATTGGTGGTCAACTCGACGTACTCCACCTGGCGGGCGATCTTGTCCGCCTGCTCGCGGCAGCGACGGGAGAGCAGCGCCAGCCTGGCTCCCATCCCGGCCGCGTTGCCCACCTGGACGAATCGCTCACGCCCCAGCGGCGGGAACATCCCTATGGTGAGCGCGCTGTCCACGTCCAAGTAGGTGCCAAAGGCTCTCGCCACCACCACCCGCTCCACCTGGCTCACTTCCAACCCGGCCTCGTCCAGCAGCACCTCGACCCCAGCACGGATAGCCGCCTTGGCCAACTGAATCTCACTGACGTCCTTGCGGCTGATGACAATATCACGGGGAGCATCCCGCTCGCCGGCCGGGACGAGCAGGAACTCGATCCCCCTACCCTCCCCTCGGACGCGGGGGTGACTTGGCGATTGCATCGCACCGTTGGGCCGCAGCACGCCAACCCGCCGCAGCTCGGCCACCGCGTCCAAAATACCAGAGCCGCAGATGCCCACCGGCGGCGCGCCGTCAATCGCTTGGTACTCGACCTGCTCACCGTCCAGCCGCACTTTCTCAATCGCGCCCGGCGCGGCCCGCATGCCGTCGTGGATGTGCGCCCCCTCAAAGGCCGGGCCGGAGGCAGTGGAACAACTCCACAGCCGCCCGTGCGCCGCCAGGACGATCTCGGTGTTGGTGCCGATATCCAGGCCCAGTGTGATCTCGTCGCTCTCGTGAATCCCTGTCGCCAGAATCATTGCCACGTGGTCCGCGCCGACGAACCCGGCGATGTTGGGCAAAAAGTGGACACTCGCGCCGGGGGACAAAGTCAGCCCCATGTCGCGCGCCTTGAGGTCGCAACCATCGGCCAGGACGGCGACGTAGGGAGCCAGGCCAAGTTGAGCCACCGGCAGCCCCAACGCCAGGTGATGCATACAGGTGTTGCCCACCAGCACCGCCTCGACGATCTCGCCGCTCCTGCGGCCGACCAGTGCACACAACTCGCCAGCCAGGTCGTTCAACCCACCGACGACCGCTTGCTCTAGCTCCCGCGCCTGATCTCGCCCCTCCATCGCGTGGGCGATGCGGGCCATCACGTCTTCGCCGTAGGCAATTTGGGGATTCATTGCGCCGGCCGCGCCCAGCGTCTCACCGCTCGACAAATCAACCAGGTAAGCGGCCAGCTTGGTCGTGCCGATGTCCACAGCCAGTCCCAGCGGCGAGACGCCGGGCGGCGCAGCGGCGACAATCTCGTTGCTCTTGACAACTAGACGAGTGTGCCACTCGTTCTCTCGCAGCAAAACGGGAAGCTGGCACAGCGCAGCATGGTCGAAGCAATCCACAGTGACACCGTGCTGCTCGCGGAGAGCATCGCGCAGCCGCGCTCCGTCGGCCCGCAAGTCGCTCAGGCTGGGTGGGGCCAGCGCCACGTCGAACACACGCACCGCCGGGTCAAGTTCGACCGCTCGCTCGCGCCCCTCAATCTGCGCCCGCTGCGGAGCGGTGATGGAATCCGGCGGCACGTCCACCCGCACGTCGCCCAGCACGCGGGTTTGGCAGGCCAGCCGCAACCCCTCGGCCACGGCATCACGCTCGGCTTCGGTGGCGGGCGAGACATCCCCAGCGACAACGCGCACGCGGCAGGTGCCACAAGTGCCCGCGCCGCCGCAGAGCGCGTTCAAGCCCACACCAGCCTGGCGGGCAGCCTCCAACAAAGTCATGCCGGATGCGACGCGCGCCCTGCGGCCCAGAGGTTCAAAATCTACAGTGAGTTCATCGGTCATAGAATTTTCCGCCTATCACGTACAGGGCACGTGAAAATGATGGGGGAGCGAGCGCTGGTTGAGTAGCGAAGCGTATCGAAACCAAGCGAGCGGCTTTACAAACGACCTGCTTGGTCTCGATACGTCTTGGTTTCGACAGGCTCAACCCAAGTCGCTCCTACTCGACCGGCGCTAGATCTGGTGATTAGCAAAACCGCCTACACGTCAAAGTAAAGTTCCATCTCGTAAGGATGCGGGCGATTGCGCACCTGATAATACTCATCGTCCATCTTGAAGGCGATCCAGCGTTCGATCAAGTCCTCGTCAAAGACATCCCCCGCCAACAAAAAGTCGTGATCCTCCGCCAGCGCGTCCAGCGCCCCCTTGAGCGACGCGGGAAGCGACCGGATAGCCGCTCGCTGTTCATCCGTCCAGGAGAAAACGTTGGCGTCTATCGGGCCAAAGCCGGCCTCAGTGGGATCAATCCGGCGGCGGATGCCGTCCAGCCCGGCCAAGAGTTGCGCCGCCAGCGCCAGGTAGACGTTGCAGGTGGCGTCGGGCGGGCGGAACTCGATCCGCACCTTATCGGGCTGAGTGGCGTAGCGCGGGATGCGCACGGCCGCGCTGCGATTGCCGATGGAGAAAAAGGCATTGACCGGGGCCTCAAACCCCGGCACGAGCCGCCGGTAAGAGTTGGTGCTGGGACTGGTGAGCGCCAGCAGCGCCGGGCCATGGAGCAAAAGACCGCCGATATAGTGCAGCGCCGTCTGGCTCAACAGGCCGTAGCCAGCGGGGTCGTAGAACACGTTTTCAGCGCCCTTGAACAAATGCTGGTGAAAGTGCATCCCCGACCCGGCTTCGCCGTAGAGCGGCTTGGGCATAAAGGTGGTGGTCTGGTCACGCCACCGGGCGACCATCTTGGTGACGTACTTGACGATCATGGTCGTATCGCCGGCCTCCAGCAGCCCCATCAGCGGGACCTCGATCTCGCATTGGCCCGGCCCGCCCACCTCGTGGTGATGGTACTTGACCGGCACTCCCATCTCCTGGAGGCGCAGGCTCATCTCGGCGCGCAGGTTGTAGAGCGTGTCGCTGGGCGGGATGGCGTGATAGCCGCCGTGCAGCGGGATGTAGTGACCGTGCCCGCCGGCGCCGCTGCGCCAGGCAGCCTCGCCCGATTCGACGCGGTAGCCGGAGCGGTTCATCTCGTTCTCGTAGGCCACGCTGTCAAAGACGTAAAACTCGAACTCTGGCCCCCACCGGCTCTGATCAGCTACACCGCTCTCGACCAGGTATTCTTCGGCACGAAGGGCGATGTTGCGCGGGTCGTTGGGAAAAACCGCTTTCGTATCCGCTTCCAGCGTGGTGCAGATGAAACTGAGGGTGGGCATATCCCAAAAGGGATCGGCGCAACCGGTGGAGAGATCGGGCACCAGCACCATGTCACCCGCCTTGACCGATTTCAGGCCCACGGCGGAGCCATCGAAGCCAACACCAGCCTCCATCAGCGTCGGGGTGAACTGGTTACGCGGGATCGTGAGATGGTGCCAACGCCCCCCCAGGTCGGCGAATTTGAGGTCAATCATCTGTACGTCGTTCTCTTCCACGTAACGGCGCGCCTCATCGAATGTAGTAAACATTGCACTCCTTATGTAAGTTTGTAAGTTGCAAGTTTCAAGTTTGCAAGTGACAGAAGTTTAGGAATGAGAATTAATTAACTTGCCCATTTAGCGGAGCATTGAAATACCCCGCTAATACGAAAAACCTGTTGAAACAGGTTAAATTACTGGTTTTAGTGCGTTTTAACCCACTTTTTGTATCAGCCGATGATTTCAATCATCGGGGCAAATGGGCAAGTTATTTAATTCCCGATCATTAACTGTCGCTGTACACACGCCATTGGCAGCGCTCGCGCTTGGAACAGAAATCACACGTCACGGCGTCGGGCTGCATCTCTGGCCCCAGCCCCACAACAAAAGAGAGTGATTTGCGCGGCAGCATGAGGCAGCTTTCGGTCAGTTGGACATCTATCTTGGAGGCTGGGAGCAGGCCAAACAGCACCCGCTGCTGCTGAATCGGCCAGCCCTCTTGACCAGGCTCGGCCCGCATACCGATCCGCAATCCGCGCCTCTCGGCTTCCTCGCGCACCCGCTCGCCGGCCAGACGGGCTACCAGTTCCACAGCGCCAATGCCAGCCCCATCCAACGCCAGCGCCCGCACAGGGTCTTTTGCCCAAAGCACAGACACCCGCTCGTCCAGCGCCGCCCCGACGGTGCACACGGCAAGGGCTACCTGGGTCGCCCCTGCCAGCGCGCGGGCAACTAACGGCCCCTCGAACGCCACGCCGCCGTCAAACGCCGCTCGCTGAT
>QMOE01000279.1 GCA_003648125.1 Chloroflexota bacterium | reverse complement strand
TTCATAGTCAATCGGCGTCGGCTCTGCGAGATTGGCCCGGCGTTGCGGGATGGGGTTAAAGCCAGCGTAGCGCGAGACGCGGGTCAGCCGCCAGGGAGTATCCGGCGTGGCGTCGTCGGGCACGTCTACCTTGAGCACGTCCACGTCAAAGGGGGACGTCACGCGCAACATCAGCCGGGCAAAGAGGCGGGTAAAGTGAATCGCGGCGCTAAAATCCACGTCGTCGCTGTGATTTGTGTGGTTCTCCTTGGGGGTCTGAAGTGAGACGGCCAGGGAGGGGACACCACAGACCGCTCCCTGCAGCGCCGCGCCGACGGTGCCAGAGACGGTGACGTCGCTCCCCAGGTTCTCGCCAAAGTTGATGCCAGAGACGAGGAGCGCAGGTTGGCGGGGAGCCAGTTCGAGCAGGCCGTGGAGCACGGTCAGAGCGGGGGAAGCGTCCACCTGGTAGGCTGTGATCGAATGCCCGTCCACCTCAAGCGGGTAGCGCGCGATGCGCCCTTCGGGGCCGGGCGGCATACTGCGTCCCGCGCCCGACCATTGCCGGTCAGGCGCGACAACTAGCGGCTCGCCCAGGGGCAAGACGGCCTCCACCGTGGCCCGCAGGCCCGGCGAGGTGATGCCGTCGTCGTTGGTGATCAGGATGAGCGGAGGTATTGTATTCATAGGCATGGGCGCAATGATAGCAGGAAAGGGGGTTTTGGACAAGCGAGTTATTGACAGCGTCGCCGGAATGACATATACTAGAGCAAAGATAACAAGTGCCGGGCACTTGGCAGTTACAACGAAGAAGACAAAGACGCACGGCCGGCGCAGTTCATCGCGGCAACGGGGAGGTAGTGTAAGTCACGCGCTCGATAAATTCATCTTCGCTCAACTCGCCGGCGTCAAAGGCCACCAGGTCTATCGCGCTGACGCTCGCCCTGATCCGAGTATCGGATCGGTCGCCCTGAGCCAGGATTGTGACTTTGACACCAGTGAGTTCACATTCCCGTTCCCGCAGAGCCAGCGCCACGTCAAAAGCTGTCCACACCAATTGGGCAGCCTCGTCGGCCGTCTCGCCCGGTAGGAGAGAGTATATGATCTCAAAATTAAGCAACCCATCAGGGGTCAGCACCACCGCCCCACCCGGCTCGATCTGGGACAGCATTTGTGCTGCTTCCCACTGACAAACTTGCTGCGATGGCACTAGCATAGGTGTGGACAGGGACAAAGTGCCAGGGCTAGACGGACGCAGCGTTAACGCCACCAGGGCCAGGATAACGATGATGTCAATGATTGCCAGAAATGCGATAATCAGTTTCTGTCTCGAGGTCATCGGTAAGAGTGTAACACAGATACGGCTACAGCACAACGGCGAACAGGAACAACAAGCAGGATTGAATTAGGGGTGAGATGGCAAATCTGAGCCGCAAACAACGTCAGGGGATCATAGCCACAGTCATAGCCAGTTTTTTCCTGGGTTGGGCACCCATCCTGGGCAAAATGGCCTACGCGAACGGTGTGACTCCGTATACCCTGGTCGCCTTCCGCACAGTAGCGGCGGCACTGCTTCTCTGGCTGGTCTTTGCGCTCTTCTGGCGGCGCGAGATTCCCATCTCATGGCGCGATCTCGTCGGCTGTATCGGAGTGGGCGCGGTCAACGGCTTTGGATCGCTGCTCTATTACACGGGGCTTTCACATCTCGATGCTTCCCGCGCCTCATTGCTCAACACACTCTACCCACTGTGGGTGGTGCTGTTCCTTTTCGCGGCCGGGCAGCCGCTGACGCGCCTCACCGTGGCGCGGCTCGCACTCTCCACGTTGGGGATATACTTGTTGACCCGCGCGGGGCCGGGGGACTTGAACTGGTTGGGAGTGACGCTGATGGTCGCCTCGGCAGCGACTTATGGCTGGCATCTGGTGTTGGGACAGTGGGTGCTGGCGGACGTGCCAGCGCGCAAGGCGTCGCTCTATATCCTGACAACTATGGCTTGCGTGGTCGGCGTAGCGCGGGCGGTGCAAACACAGCCAGTGGAGCCTATCGCAGTCACCGGGTGGAGCATCATACTGGCATTGGGACTGACGACCGCCCTATCTCGATTGGCAATGTTCAGCGCACTGAAACGATTGGGGGGCATCGAGACATCACTGGCGGGCCTGCTGGAACTTTTGGTCAGTCTGATACTGGCGTTCCTGATACTGGGCGAGCGGTTGACACCCGTACAATGGCTGGGAGGCGGACTACTGGGAGTCAGTCTGATTCTGATGGCTCGTGATCCGGGGATGCGTCTGGCGGAGGGTAATGTTCCTCTAGAATGGAAGCAGAAGTAGGCACGGTGGATAGCGCAAGAGGCGCTCCGCGCAGTGGCAGAAGAATGTGAAATGTGCTGCCCGGCAACTGATCCTCGTCGTACCCTTCGCTTTCCACCCAAATCCTGCCCCCGTGGGTCTCGATAATACCCCGCGCCACGGTAAGCCCCAATCCAATCCCGCCCCCTTTGAACGCGGTCTTGCTAGAGTGATGCAGACTAGTATCCTCCAGCACGTAGAATTGATCGAATATACGCTCCTGCTCCCCTGGCGGGATGCCCACACCGCTATCTTGGATGAAGAGATGTACCGTATCCTGCACCTGGTGGCCCACGATACGTATGCGCCCGCCATCGGGAGTGTACTTCATAGCGTTGCTGACGACGTTCCACAACGCCTGGTGCAGTCGCTTGTCATCTCCATAGAGCGTTGGTAAATCATCTATGCCCTTGAGCTCAAATTGCAGATTACGAGTTGCATCAATTCTCTGCAAACTATTCACCACGCCGTGTATCAGAGACCTGAGAGGCACCGGCTCCCAGGCCAGGTCCAAGCGGTCAGTGTCAATGAGGGAAACGTTGCGGATTTCGTCAAAGACCAAACCGAGACGGTGCATGGCATCGGCGATGCGATGGAGCAAGTTGCGCGCGCTGCCCTCTTCGTCTGGTACGCCAGGGATATCCGGGTTATTAAGCAACATCTGAATGTAACCATAGATACAGGTCATCGGCGTGCGCAGTTCGTGACTGGCCAGGATGATAAAATCCGATTTTACCTTTTCGATCCGCTGTAACTCGGCGTGCGCTCCCTCCAACTCGCGGATCTTTTTCTCCAGCCGATTCACCAAGCTACGACTGTACTCGACCAGGTACTCGGAACGCTCTTCTGGCGACTTGATCTCTTCCTTTGCCCCCTGCAAAAAAGAACGCACTTGACTTGGAAACACATCCACGTCAATCGGCTTGGGAATGTAGCCGATACATCCAGCAATGAGCGCTCGCTCCCGATCACCATCCAGCGTAGCGGCAGTGACGGCCACGATGGGCACCTCCCGCAGATCCTCGATAGACCGTAAGCGCGTGGTCAACTCATAGCCATCCAGGCCACTGATGTTTATATCCATCAATATCAAATCTGGCACCTCGTGCCTGGCGACCGCGATGGCAGAGAGACCATCCGAGGCATGCACAATCTGGTAACCTTCGCTTTCAAGCAGGCGGCGCACCAGGGCCGCACTAGACGGATCATCCTCCACGTAGAGGATTTTGGTATGCTGCGCCATGTCTTTGCTATTGTTCATGCACCCGCCTGTGACACCTGCTCGCCCTCCCACAGATTCCAATCTGCGGAAAGGTAGCCGAACGGTTACGCTCGCTTTAGAATTTCTTCCAACAGTTCTTCGTCTGTGAAGGATCCCTTCTGTATCAACTTATCACCCCGCCCACTGAGACGCTGCCGTTCGACATTCGTCAGCTCCTTGGCCGTGACGACAATCACTGGTATGCCGCTCAGATCCTGGTCAGACTTGAGAGCTTCCAGCACTTGGAACCCGTCCATCACTGGCATCATCAGATCCAGCAAGATGAGATCGGGGTGCTCGCGGCGCACTAACTCTAGACCTGTGGCTCCGTCATAGGCCTCGAAAACCCGGTACTCGCCCCGCGTCTGCAGGATGCGTCGCAGTAAGAGCGTGGCCTGAGGGTCATCTTCGATGATAACAATGCTATGCACCCGTCCGTCGAGTTGCTTTAGAGAACCCAGCAATCCTTCCTCGACAACCGGCTCCTTCTCGTGGATATCCAAGGTCCGCGCCCACTCATCGCCCAGCAAGTGCTTTTCGACCGGGAAGGTATGTCCGGAGCAATTGACGACCACGACCTCATCACGCTTTATTATACCCTTATTGAGCAACTTGCACAACCCAGCAAAGGCCGTCGCGGCCGCCGTCTCCATCGAGACGCCGTCCAACTTGGCCATCACGTGCATAGCGCGAAAGACCTCTTCGTCAGTCACGGCCTCAAAGGCTCCCCCGTGCTCTCGAATGACGCGAGACAGAAAAGTGTAGGCCGGGCCAGGGCTGCCGGTGGCGATGGTGATGACCAAGGTCTGCGGGTTGAGGACCGGCTCGGCCTCGTCCAGGCCCTTGTTGAAGGAGTGAACCATCGGCGCGCAGCCGGCGACCT
>QMOE01000278.1 GCA_003648125.1 Chloroflexota bacterium | reverse complement strand
GGGTGTGTTTCAACTGAGTTGGAGACCCTCCCGCAGGTTGAACTCAAAGTCGATTTATGCGCGGATTTGCCTTCAAAAACCGAGTGTTTTGGCATCGAAAAATGGTAACCTGCGGGAGGGTTGCCCACTTTCCAACTCAGTTGAAACACACCCATTTGACTTTTGGGCAGAGCATGTTACCTTTGAAATGGTATATCCAGTTCGTATCGAGGTCCGCTGACTTGTTCTACTGGGAAGAATCAAGGTAATGGTTGAGTATTCACTGACTAAAAAAATCAAACCTTCATCCGATCATGTTATCCGAGAGGCTCGCCAGTTGGCCCTCGATGAGTTATTTCGCGTCCCTCAAGCAGAGCACAGCCTCGCGATTGATTACTCCTTTCCTGAAAAGTTCGTTGACGAACTTTCTCGGCGTGAGGTGTTTAATAAACACCTCTTTCGCCCAAACACTTACCTGCATAAATGGTGGGCGCGGCGGTGTGGTTCCACGTTTCGCGCCATACTCAAGCAGTTTGTGCCCAACAGGGAGCGCCGTGATTACTATGCCCCCGGCGGATTGGAGGGCAAAATTGTGCTCGATCCAATGATGGGTGGTGGTACAACCCTTCATGAGGCGATTAGGTTGGGAGCGAACGTTATCGGAGCGGACATCGATCCGATTCCGGTTGTGCAGGCTCGTGCTACGCTTACCCAGGCTTCTCTGGCAGATCTGCAAGCTGCCTTTGGCCAATTCTTCACCACCCTTTACGACAGTTTGGGACACTATTTCCAGACCGAGTGTCCAACATGCCGGCAGACTGTAGATTCCCAATACACACTCTACGGCTTGCGTAAGTCTTGCGCTTGTGGGCAAGTCGTACAGATTGACCAATACGATTTGCGCCACGAAGCTGGCAGAAAGATTCGTATTTGGCCGCATAGTTGGGAGATTACCGATGGCCCAAGCGATCCAAAAGCCCCCGCCAAAGCCACACGCCTGATTACCAAAGCCGAACAAGTGTGTCCCGTCTGTGGACAGAAATATGAGGAACTGCTTGATATACCTTATTACGCCCGCTACGTGCCGATTGCGGTTGTGGCCATCTGCCCTGAGCACGGTCTGTTTTTCCGCTCGCCTGGTGAGTATGACCTGACACGGATTGAGCAGGCAGAGGAGCAGCGGGGTAGACTAGATTTCGGATCACCGAAAGATTTCAGAGTGACGGATGGGCCCAAGTCTGGCGACTTGCTAAAGCGCAACATCAGATCGTACCTTGACGTTTTTTCGTCTCGTCAACTGCTTTACCTCCATCAAGCGATTCGGCAACTACGTGATTACAACGGCGTGGTGAAACTCAATCTGGGCTTGCTTGTGTCTACATCTTTAGAGTTCAACTCAATGCTCTGCGGTTACAAGGGTTGGTACAAGCGTCGGCCAGGCGCTATTCGGCATGTCTTTGCTTTACACGCTTATTCCTTTCCTTACACTGCCCTGGAAAATAATCCGATCAATCGGCATAGATCTTCTGGCAACCTGCAATTACTCTTCCGTGATCGCATTGAACGGGGACGCAAATGGGCAGTGTTACCCATTGAACGACAGATTGGGCCAGAGGGCAAAAGCGAGTCGGTCAAAATACCAGGAGAAGTAGACGGTGGCATTGAGGTTTTCAACCAAACTGATCTGACCACTGCCCGGCAGACATTCTGGCTCATTCATGGCGATTCACGCAATCTACCGATTGATAGCCATTCAGTGGATTTGATTGTGACTGACCCTCCTTATTATGATAGCGTGCAGTATAGTGACCTGGCAGCGTTTTTCCGAGTGTGGCTGGCACGTTTGCTTCCTGGCGAAGCCAATTGGACTTATAACGAGGCTCATAATGCCGTCGCAACGAAAGCAATTAACGGCAGTAGCCGCTTCATGACAGTGCTGGCGGGTATTTTTGCCGAGTGTGGGCGCGTGTTGAAGCGGCATACCGGGCGGATGGTATTCACATTCCACCACTGGGATCCCAACGCCTGGGCGGAGCTCACCATTGCCCTCAAAAGCGCCGGATTCAGATTGACAAATGCCTATGTCGTGTTTTCAGAGCACCCTATCTCAGTACACATCAACAATTTGAACTCAATCAAGCATGATAGCATCCTGGTTTTTGCTCTTGACGGCGATGGGCCAGCTGTGCCCTGGTCACCGTTGGAGATTATTGACACCAACGATAGTGAGGCCTTTTGCCGGCAGTGTAGCGCAGCCTTGGGCTGGTTGTTGGAAAGTGAATATTCGGCTGTTGAAATTCGCGCTATATGGAAAGAGCTTGTACAAGAGAAAAACTAGATGACGAAAAACGCAGGTAATCGCCCAGCAGAGATCTTTGGGTACTCGATTGGGAACCGGTCGAAAGAAGCACAGGATGTTCGGGAGAGACACTGGTGCCCATTTGTAAATCGTCGTTGTAACAAGAAAAGTCGGCTGATCGATTTCCCTTTCGGTGTTTGTTCGGTAGAGTACAGCGGCGAAATCCACACAATTTGCCCCCGTCTCGTTGGCGACCGGCAGCGCCTGAGCCAGGTGTTGCTCAATCTGCTCTCCAACGCTTTGCGCCACACGCCGGCGGGGGACGCGTCAGCGTGACGGTGCGTCAGGTCGGCGACGAGATTCATGTGAGCGTACAAGATACGGGCGAGGGCATCCCGGTGGATCAACTGCCCTACGTGTTCGAACGCTTTTATCGCACCGACCACGCCCGCAGCCGCGACAAGGAAGGCAGCGGACTGGGGCTAACCATCGCCCGTAGCCTGGTCGAGGCCCACGGCGGGCGTATCTGGGCCAAGAACATCGTAGGGCAGGGCAGCACCTTTACTTTTGTGCCTTGCCCCACGCCAACGGCGCAAGTTTTGAGCCTCCCCACGCCCCCCACAGACAGTCGACAGTCCCCCGAGGCTTGACAAACTCGGCCATATGGTGTATAGTGTGCCCAACCTATCAACTTACCGGAAGTAGAAACGCAATGTCTTACAGTCCGATTGTCACCCTATCCATCATTATTTTCGTGGCGCTCCTGTCCCTGTTGGTTATCCTTATTCAGGGGAAGGAGAAATTTCTGTTGGGTAGGTGACAATCACCGTACACGAGCACACAGAGCCGCCCAACAGGGCGGCTCTAATTTTTATAGGCGATGCATATCCCTTGCCCGTCATCCCGACAGCAGCTTGGAAGGAAGGAACGTCAACATTTAGCGATTGAAATCGCCTCTGGAAGGCTGGCAGCCAAGCGTCCACCTGCGTGGTCGCGCCTGTCCACGCAGGTGGACAGCCAGCTTTAGCTCCTCAGGCGCGGTCTCAACCGTCGGCCTGAACTCACTACCCGACATTTTGACCCTCCCGCAGGTTCGGACGCGGTTTGGGGGCATTTTGTGCCCTGATGTGGGGCTATACATATGCAACTGACGTAATTTCAAACCTGCGGGAGGGTTACCGATCAATATGTCGGGTAGTGAAGGCCTGAATAGTAAAGAACCAAGAATGAACTGTGATGAACTGTAAAAAAGTGACCAACATCCCACACTCTCGCCGGGGGACCTCCTCCACTCCTACAAACCGTATGGATGGCCGCAGCCACTTCCTGAGCTTGCTTATTGTTGTTATTATTTTGCTCCTGCCTGGCAGGGGCGGCTCGCGGTTGGGATGGTGCCCAGGGTAAAATACACACCAACCAATCAAAAAAGCCGCCCAACCGGGCGGCTTTTTTCGTATCAATCGGCTTACTCAATTTCGACAGAGGAGGGGTAACATGAAACGCACAGGAGCACAGATCGTCTGGGAAATGTTGAGGAGAGAGGGTGTCGAGGTCGTGTTTGGCATTCCCGGCGGCGCCATCATGCACACCTACCACCCCCGCCGGGAATACGGCATACGCCATGTGCTGATGCGCCACGAACAATGCGCCGCTCACGCCGCCGACGGCTATGCCCGCGCCTCCGGGCGGGTAGGCGTGGCGATGGCCACCTCCGGGCCGGGGGCCACCAACCTGGTCACCGGCATCGCCACCGCCATGATGGATTCCTCTCCCCTGGTGTGCATTACCGGCCAGGTCCCCACCTCGCTGATCGGATCCGATGCCTTCCAGGAAGTGGACGTCACCGGCGTGACCCTGCCCGTCACCAAACACAACTACCTGGTCACGGACGTGAACGAACTGGCCTCCGTGCTCCACGAGGCCTTCTACATCGCCCGCACCGGGCGGCCCGGCCCGGTGCTGGTGGACCTGCCCAAGGACGTGCAACAGGCCGAGACCGACTTTGTGCCGCCGGAAGGCGAAGTCAGGCTGCCCGGCTACCGTCCCGCTCCCGCCAACCCCTCTCGGGCCATACATCGGGCGGCCGAGTTGCTCAATGGTGCCCAACGCCCCCTCATCCTGGCCGGCCACGGCGTCCTGATGTCCGGCGCGGGGGACGTGTTACAGGCCCTGGCCGAAAAGAGCGAGACCCCCATTGCGCTGACCTTGTTGGGCCAGGGCGGCTTTCCCC
>QMOE01000277.1 GCA_003648125.1 Chloroflexota bacterium | reverse complement strand
CCGGAAGACGATGTGGCTGTAATGCTTGGCGGCAATTGCGGGCCAGTCAAACGAGGGCACACCGATGATCTGTGCCCCGTTGCGGGCCACCTTGCGGGCTGTATCCGTAAAGTCCAGGTCGTAGCAAATGATCGTCCCTATCCGGCCCAGGAATGTGTCGTAGGCCGGGTAGTCACCTCGCGTCAGGCTGGTCTCGCCGCCCCAGGCCACCGGATGGGCCTTGCCGTAGACGCCCAGGAATTCGCCCTCCGGCGTGAGCACCGTCACCTCGTTGCGCAGCCCTTGCTCCGTCTTCACCGCGTAGCCGATGACCAGGTGCGCCCCGGTCTCGGCGGCCAGTGCTTGCAGGCTTGTGGTGAGCGCAGACGAACCATCGGCAGTATGCTCCGCCTGTGGGTCAAAGGGCAGCGCGCCTTCGTGCCAGACGATGAGTTGAGCGCCCTGCTCCGCAAATAGGACGCAGATGAACGCAGAAAACGCAGATTTTGTTAATTTCCAGGGCAGATCAGCGTGAATCTGCGTCCGAATGTTAAATTTGTCGGCCAATCAGGTCGTCACGTTAAAAACGTGACCTACATTTTGGTGTGCTTCATTTCGGTTGCAAGTAGCCGAGGTTTCCATACCTCGCGGGGCTGGCGCGATATAGAAATCACGGCTACGGTACTTGTTGAGAGAAAAGTACATCGCACCTTCAATCCACTCCTCCCGCAGGGGCCATGGCCTCGGAGAGCGCAGCCGAGATGGTGCTCTCGGATTCAGGTTGTTCGGCTTCGAGTGCGGCTTTCCAATCCGGCCCCATAAATTCTCCCTGGGTGGCTTGTTTGAGGCTCAGTGCCATGCGATGGCGCTTACCGTCCACGCCGATCACGCGCAACGTGACTGTCTGTCCCTGCTGTACTACCTCACGGGGATGGACAACGGGGCTTTCGTCTAGCTCTGATATGTGAATCAGCCCCTCAATCGCCTCATCGCCGACGATGCTGGCAAAGGCGCCCCACTTGGCGAAGCGCGTGATGACTCCTTCGACTATTTGCCCTTCCTGGTATCGTTCTTCAATCGAGTCCCACGGGTCGGGCTGCAATCGTTTAAGGCTCAAGGCCACCCGCTCTTGTTCCCGGTCTACCCGCAATACGTAGACTTGGACATCTTGTCCCACCTCGACTGCTTCACGTGGGTGCGAGACTCTTGTCCATGATAGCTCGGACAGGTGTACCAGCCCGTCTATCCCGCCTATATCAATGAACGCGCCAAAGTCGGCCAGGTTGGTGACCTGACCCTGGCGTATATCTCCCTCGGTCAATTTGTCTAACAAAGCCTTGCGCTGATCGTGCATAGCAGCCCGCTCGGAAAGAATCAACCGATTGCGTTCCCGGTCAACCTCAATGATCTTGAGGCGCAGTGTCTCTCCGACCAGATTGGCCCAGCGTTCACCGTTCCCTGCGCCAGCGGAGGATTGATTGGCGGACCGCCGGGGGGTTAATTGCGAGCCTGGTACAAAGCCCCGCAGCTTCCCGACTTGCACGATCACGCCGCCCTTGTTGTAGCCGATGATTGGCTGTTCGATGGTTTCCTGACTCTCGAGGCTCTGCTGTGCGGTGAGCCAATCGCGCGCTACCCAGGCCTGAGAGAGGGAAAGGATGATATTGCCGTTAGCATCCTCCGAGTTGACGATGTAGACCAACACTTTGTCGCCCACGTGGATAGCGGTCAATTCCTCCGGCGGTATCATCTCCAAATCACGCTCTGGCACTACACCCTCACACTTGGCGCTGATGTCTACAATGATACTGCCGGGGCTGATGCGTACGATGACGCCGGGGACGATTTGCCCCCGCTCTACATTTCGGCAAGCAAGATATTGGTCGAGCATCTCTGCCATCGGGTTCATCCCCTGATCGGTGGTGAACTCGTCCCCATTTTCTCCAATGAACTCGTTTTGTTCAGCAGACATTTGCCCTCTCCCATAAAGTTTGTATCCAATTATAGGCTGTTTGGCGATAAACTGCAAGCAGGCACTTGCTCAAAGGGCGTCCCCGCTGAGGGAGGGGCGAGGCAGTGCCTCGCTCTTACGACTTGCCAGCCTCAAGTGCATCGTGTAGAATGATGTCAATTCTCAGCAAGGAGGCTACGATGGAAGAACTCGAACGTCGTATCATGGCCGAGGGCAAGAACCTGGGCCGGGGCATTCTCAAGGTGGATAGTTTCATCAACCATCAAATTGACACGCATTTGATATTCGACGCCGGCCGGGAACTGGCCCGCCGCTTTGCCGATGCCGGCGCGACCAAGGTCATCACCGCCGAGATCTCTGGTATCGCCCCAGCGCTGGCGACGGCCCACGCGCTGAACGTGCCGCTGGTCTACGCCCGCAAGACCAGGCCGATCACGATGGCGGGAGCGGTCTTTGTCGAGGTCGCGCCTTCGCACACCAAGGGGAGTGATGTGTTCTTGATGGTCGCGGCCGAGTTCCTCAAGCCGGATGATCGGGTGCTGGTGGTGGACGATTTTCTGGCTTCGGGGGCCACCATCTCGGCGCTGGCGCGGCTGGTCGAGCACGCCAGTGCAACACTGGTCGGCATCGGCACAGTCATCGAGAAGCGGTTCGAGGGTGGGCGGGATGACCTGGCCCATCTTGGCGTGCCCATCGTCTCGCTGGCCATCATCACAGATATGAGCGCCGGTAAAATTGTACTGGAGTGATAGATGGACGACAGTATCGCCATCCTCGACTTTGGCTCGCAATACACGCAACTGATCGCCCGCCGCGTGCGCGAGGCGCACGTCTACTGTGAACTTTTTCCCTGGGACGCTCCACCCAAAGACGTGCTGGCCTTGCAGCCGCGTGGCTTTATCCTCTCCGGCGGCCCGGCCAGCGTCTACGACCCCGGCGCGCCCCGGCTGCCCGATTACGTGTTGGAACAAAGTGTGCCGGTGCTGGGCATCTGCTACGGCATGCAGTTGCTGGCCCGTCGCCTGGGCGGACGGGTGGCCCGCGCCGCCAAGCGAGAATACGGCCCAGCCGAGATCGAGTTCATCGGGCCAGATAACCCAATGTTTGCCGACCTCCAATCTCTCAATCTTCAAGTCTGGATGTCTCACGGCGACCGCATCGAGAAAATACCGCCCGACTTTGACGCGCTGGCTCGCAGCGTCAATTCCCCCGTCGCGGCGATGGGGGATTTGTCGCGCCAACTCTATGGCCTCCAGTTCCACCCCGAGGTCGTGCATACGGAGCGGGGCGCGGAGATTCTACGCCGCTTTGCCGTCGAGGTTTGTGGCTGCGCACCCGATTGGACCCCGGCGGCCTTTGTCGAGCGGGCGGTGGCGGCGATCCGCGCCCAGGTAGGAACAGGGCAAGTGGTGTGCGGACTCAGCGGCGGGGTGGATTCTTCGGTGACGGCGACTTTGGCGCACCGAGCCGTGGGCGATCAACTGACCTGCATCTTTGTCAACACGGGGATGTTGCGGCAGGGCGAGCCAGCGCAGGTGGTGCAGACGTTTCGTGAGCGGCTGGGGATGCGCCTGGTGCCGGTGGATGCCACCGAAGAGTTCCTGAGCGCGTTGAGCGGCGTGACTGACCCGGAGCGGAAGCGGCGCATCATCGGCGAGCGTTTCATCCGCGTGTTCGAGCGGGAAGCGGGCAAGCTGGGCGACGCACGCTTCCTGGCCCAGGGCACGCTCTACCCCGACGTGATCGAGAGCCGCGGCCCCGAGCGCCAGACAGCGGCCCGCATCAAGACGCATCACAACGTGGGCGGCCTGCCGGAGGATATGGCGTTCGAGCTGGTCGAGCCGCTGCGCTATCTCTTCAAAGACGAGGCCCGGGCGGCTGGGGAAGCGTTGGAATTGCCGGAAGAGATCGTCTGGCGGCAGCCGTTTCCGGGGCCGGGACTGGCGGTGCGCATCCTCGGCGAGATCACCTGGGAGCGACTGGAGACGTTACGGGCGGCGGACGGCATCTTTCTGGACGAGCTGGAGGCGGCGGGCCTGCTGCGCCAGGCGACGCAACAATCGTTCGCCGTGTTGCTGCCGGTGCAGAGCGTGGGTGTGATGGGGGACGAGCGGACTTATCAGGATGTCATCGCCCTCCGCGCTGTCACGACCGAGGATTTTATGACCGCCGATTGGGCACGGTTGGACTATGAATTGCTGGCCCGCGTCAGCAACCGCATCGTCAACGAGGTGGCGGGGGTCAATCGGGTGGTGTACGACATTACTTCCAAGCCCCCGGCGACGATCGAGTGGGAGTAGATGGATGCGTGACGGTCACCGGGTTGGTGTTTGTGCATAGGCCGCCGTCGAGTATAATTAGGGACACGGCGACCAGAGTTATCGGGTCTTGGGGGGTCCGACATCCTACCACGTGAAATCTCAGAGCCTATCTTTTTAGCAAGTGGGGACAAGATGCCGGAACGCAAGCATCTTGCTTGCATCCGGCGACCAGGATGGTCGCGTTTCCCCAAGACATTGAACAGATACTGAGGACTTTTTGCATCGAGCAATCGCGCAGGGTGCTTTACGTG
>QMOE01000276.1 GCA_003648125.1 Chloroflexota bacterium | reverse complement strand
TGAAATGCGAGGCAAAACCGATTTCGATCTGTTACCGCCTCGAACCGCTCGCCATATTCAGGAAATAGATCAAGCGGCCATCGGACAAGGGGAGACGATTGTCGTCGAGGATATAAAACCGACGGCTGGTGTGATGCGGACATTCCACATCAGCAAAGTGCCTCTTCGAGATGTAAATGGTGAGATCGTGGGACTTTGCGGAATCGCCCGCGACATCACTGAGCGCAAGCGGGCGGAGAATGCACTGCGGGAGAGCGAGGAGCAACTGCGAAATTTGATTGATGCTATGCCAGACTTTGTTTGCTTCAAGGACGGAGAGGGACGATGGCTTGTAATCAATGACACCTCCTCGCAACTCTTTCGGCTCGAGAATGTGGATTACCGGGGAAAGAAAGATTCTGAACTGGCTCAAGCCAGCAGCATCCTTCAAGGTACATTCCTGACGTGCCAAGAAACCGATGCCAGAACATGGGAAAAGCGCAGGCTCACTCGCGGAGAAGAGATGATCCCCCATCCCGACGGCACGACACGGACCTATGACGTGACCAAGGTGCCTATTTTCCATCCAGATGGCCGGCGAAAAGGGCTTGTCGTCCTGGGACAAGACATTACCAAGCGCAAGCGATTGGAGCGCGAAATCGAGGAGCGCCGCTCATACCTGGAGAGCGTGTTGGCCTGCGCTCCTGACGCCATTGTCACTCTGGATGGTCAACACCGCATCCTGGAGTGGAACCAGGGGGCGGAGATACTGTTTGGATATACCCAGCAAGAGACAGCCGGGCGCAACATTGACGACCTGATCACCGGGACTGACGCCAATGTGATCGATGAGGCGTCCGGTTTGACCCAGCGAGTCCTGGCCGGGGGAAGCGTCTCCCCGACTGAGATGATCCGCTACAGGAAAGACGGCTCCCCGGTGAATGTCATTGCCTCCGGGTCTCCGATCCTGGTTGAGAATAAGGTGGTTGGAGTAGTAGCCGTCTACACCGACATCACCGAACGCAAGCGGATGGAGCAGCAACTACAGCAGCAAGAGCGGCTGGCCGCCGTGGGCCAACTGGCCGCCGGCATCGCCCACGACTTTAACAACCTGCTGGCCACCATCATGCTCTACGCCCAAATGTCCCTGCGCCAGCCCGATCTGTCCCCAAAGATAGCACACTCTTTCGAAACCATCCTCGACGAATCGCGCCAGGCGGCGGAACTGGTGCAACAGATCTTGGATTTTAGCCGCCACGCGATGCTCAAAATTCAGCCGCTAGACCTCGGGTCTTTTGCCGGAAAAGTAGTTGACATCCTGCGGCGGACAATTCCAGAGAATATCCATCTCGTCTTGGAGATAGGGCCGGAGGATTACATAATAGAGGCCGATCCCATCCGTATCCAGCAGGCGCTGATGAACCTGGCGACTAACGGGCGCGACGCCATGCCGAAGGGTGGTGAATTGTGCTTTGAGCTTTCCAGGACACGTCTCAAGCCGGGTGACGAGCCGCCGATGGCAGGAATGTCCCCTGGCGAGTGGGTCTGCCTGGCCGTCTCAGATACAGGGACAGGGATAACGGAGGAGGTGCGCTCGCACATCTTTGAGCCATTCTTTACCACCAAAGAGGTGGGGAAAGGAACCGGGCTGGGGCTGGCCCAGGTGTACGGCATCATCAGGCAGCACGAAGGGTACATCGGCGTTGAGACGGAGATAGGAAAGGGCACGACCTTCCGTATCTACCTGCCGGCCTCCGAGGCGGAGGAAAAAGTCGCTGAGGAAGAGAGCACAGCCCCTCCGCAGGGGCAGGGAGAGACCATCCTGCTGGTGGAGGACAACGAGAATCTGCTAAAAGTTGGTCGGGCCATCCTGGAATCGCTGAACTATTGCGTGCTGACCGCCGCGAACGGGCGCGAGGCTCTGGTGGTCTACGAGGCGGAGGGCAGGGTGGATTTGGTACTCACTGACCTGGTGATGCCAGAGATGGGAGGTCGGCAGTTGATGCAAAAACTAAAGCAGATGAACTCTGGTCTCAAGGGGTTGGCTATCACCGGCTACGCACTGCGAAAAGCATCACAGGAACTGGAAGAAACCGGCTTTCTGGACATCGTCCACAAGCCCTTTGACGCGAGTACGCTGGCGCAAATAGTCCGCCGTGCCCTGGATGCAGATTGAGTAGTACGCGCGTAAGCGTTCAGGGGGTGTCCTGTTTGCTCGAAGGGGATTGTCAAATCCCCGTTTCCGGCGGCAGTTTTGCTGCACAGAATCGGGATCTGGCGATCCCTGGTGAGCATGAGGATCAGATTTAGCCGCTCTACCCACTCCCCTGAACGGTTACGTGCGCGCAAGAGAATAGGAGCGATTGCTATGTGGCAAACTTACTATACACCCACTTCCCTCGACGAGGCCCTGCGCCTCCTGGCCGAGCACGGGGCCGAGTCCCGCATCATCGCCGGCGGCACCGACCTGTTGATCGAATTGCGGCGCGGTGCGCGGCAGGCCGGCGTGCTGATAGACGTCACCCGCATCGGCAAACTCGACCAGGTTTATTTGGACGCCGATGGGCTGATCCACATCGGTCCAACGGTGACGCACAACTTGGCGGCGGCGGCGGCCCTGCTGGTCGAGCGGGGGTTCCCGCTGGCGCTGGCCTGTTCGCAGGTCGGCACGCCCCAACTGCGCAACCGGGGCACCGTGGCCGGCAACCTGGTTACCGCGTCCCCCGCCAACGACACCATCACCGCGCTGTGGGCGCTGGACGCTCGCCTGACCCTGCGCTCCGTCCGCGGAGAGCGCACGCTTCCCTTGGCCGAGTTCTATCATGGCGTGCGCCGGACCGTGTTGGCCCCCGACGAGATGGTGACCGACATCGCCTTCCCGGCCCTGGACGATAACCAGCGCGGCACATTCGCCAAACTAGGTCTGCGGCGCGCGCACTCTATCGCCCTGGTCAACATCGCCGTCCTGCTCACCTTCGACGACGATATTGTCTCCCAGGCGCGTGTCACGCTGGGCAGTGTATCTCCCACCATCATCCGCGCGCCGGAAGCGGAAAGCGCGCTGGTGGGAAAACCTTTGAGTGAGGAAAACATCGCCCAAGCCGCCGCGCTGGCCGCCCGAGCCGCCGCCCCCATTGACGACATCCGCGCCGGAGCCGGCTATCGCCGCGAGATCGTCGGCGTGCTGGTGCGCCGCGCCCTCGCCGGTCTGCGCGATGGCGGCCGGCAGTCCCGTTCGACAGGCTCAGGGCGGGCCGGGTTCTCCGCCAAACTGCCGATGCTGTGGGGGCGCACTGAGGGCCGCTTCCCACGTCTGGCGGGCAAGACGGTCCGCCACCGCGACGGGGGAGCCGAGCCTATCGAGTGCACGGTCAATGGGAAAAACGTCGTCGTGCCGGGAGCGGGCGGCAAGACGCTGCTGGAGATGCTGCGCGACGACCTGGGTCTGACCGGCGCCAAAGAGGGCTGCGGCGAGGGAGAGTGCGGAGCCTGCACCGTCTGGATGGACGGCATCGCGGTGCTGGCCTGCCTCACGCCCGCCCCTCGCGCTCACGGCACGCACATCACCACGGTCGAGGGGCTGGCTCAGGAGGACGAGGGCGCGGTCCCCGCGCCCCTACATCCATTGCAACAGGCGTTCATTGACGAGGGAGCGGTGCAGTGTGGCTTTTGCACGCCCGGTTTCATAATGTCCGGCGCCAGCCTGCTGGAGGAAATCCCCCATCCCACCCGCGAGCAGATTATGGCCGGGCTGACCGGCAACCTGTGTCGTTGCACCGGGTACTATAAAATCGTGCAGGCGGTGGAAAAGGCGGCAGAAAGACAATGAAACGCACCGTCCCCACCACCGGCAGCGAAGAGATACGGCTCTATATGCGCACCTACTACTCGCTGCTGCGCACCACCGACGAGGTGCAGATCCAAACGCTGGTCGAAACCCACCTGGGGATGGATTCGCCCCTGCACGCCAAGGCCCGCGACGATACCCCCGATGTCTCCGCCCTCGTCTACTGTTCGCTGCGGCTGCCCCCCTGCATCCGCCAGACGCGGCTGGTGGTGATGGGTCAGTCGGAGTGGGTCTTTGGTCAGCGCGGCTATCCGGGCGTCGAGCAGTGGCAGCCGGTCGTGGCGGCCGCTCGTCGCCGCCGTTCTTTCTTCGATGGTCAGGAGACGCTGGCCGTCTACGTCGCCAGTCTCTCGGATATTGACGATCTGGTACCGATACTGACCGCTTTTCAAATCGAGTGGAACAAGATGCACGTCAGGCTGCACGATGCGCCGGTGTTGACGGCTCTGGAGGCCTGCGTAGCTGATGACCGGCCACTGGATGACGGCCTTCGCGCCCAATTGTGCGAGACGCTAGAGGTCTCCAGCGGCGATTTGAGCAATCTGGAGATAATTTGGAAGCGAGATTTCCCGGCCCTGCTCCTCGATGTGGGGCACTGCCGCAAGCGGACGGCGGTTCGTCTCCTGGCCGGCTCCCAGGTCGAATACCGCAAAGCGACCCAACGCTGGTGGGAGAACATTGATGACAACTCTGCCTTCGATAT
>QMOE01000275.1 GCA_003648125.1 Chloroflexota bacterium | reverse complement strand
CCTCTTTGCCCACGTCCAGGGCAATGCGGGCCTCGGTTCTAAAGGTACACTGGCCAATCATCGAATCGCCGCCAACTCTCAGCGCGTGCTTTTGCGCCAGCATCTCTTGCCCCGCCTCGCCTGTGCCAGCGCGAAGCACAGCAAACTGCCGTTCCTCATCGAGGAGAAATAGACCTACATAGTAGAGATCGAATCGCTCACGGACCAGATTTACCACTTGCTGCAGTAGTTCGTCGGGGTCGAGCACCAGGGTGGTGGCGCTGGCGACCTCGGCTGCCGCCTGCAAGCCGCGTGTACGATCGGCTACACGTTGCTCCAGGCTGCCAATCACGCTGAACAATTCGTCCGCCATTTTGTTGAACTCGGCGCCCAATTCTTCAATCTCGTCGCCGGTTTTGATATCTATTTTGTGTTCGAGGTCGCCACTGACGATGCGCGCTACCCCCTGTCGCAACTCGGTAACAGATAGAATCAAATCACGGAACACAAACTGCCGCCAGCCTAAAGCAATGGCCGTGGTCAACGCCGTCAGGATGACCAGCAGCAAGCCCGCCCGCCAGACCGTCGCCTGAGCACGTGAGGTCACTGTCTTCACGTCTTGATCGGCCCGCTGCACCAGCCGCCGGATGAAGAGATTCATCTGTTTATTAACCGGTTCCACCTCTTGCTCCAGCACCACGTTCACCTCTGTCCAGCGTTCCTGTCGGGCTAACACGTTTACCTCGCTCACTACCTGGAGCAAATCACTATAGGATTCCTGCATCTCACTGATGAGGTCCAAAGTCTCCGGCTCACCGCCAGCTTCTTGCAGGGCCTCCATGTGAAATATAAGAGTGCCCAAAGATACCGGAACGTCTGTGCTCATCAGGGCCGGATTCTGCGTCAAAAGCATACGATCCAGAGATGTAATGAGCCTCTGTCCCGCAGCCAGCAGCTCCAGAGAGTGCGCCCGTTGCTGCTCTTTTGCGCGCACCTCACTGATGGCCTGGCCAATGGTGAGCACCTGCCAGAGGCCAACTCCCCCGGCCAGCAGTGTCAGCATAATCATCAGTATAGAAGCAGCGGTCAACTTGTACGCGATGGACCATCTGATTCTAGCTAACCCAGAGCGGCTATCTGCTCCTGGCGTCTCCGCCTTGAATCCGAACATCCTGGCCACTTTCATGTTTCTCACGACCTTTCTTCCTGCGGCTCGTGGCCTGACCCACCGGCCAACTCGGCCTGCGTACCCAGGCGCACATAAGTACGCGAACCGCCCAGTACCCGGTTCAACTCCTCAGCCGTGATGCGCATCAGGGCCTCTGTGTCTGTGGCCCGCTGCATCTGGTCCGAGATTTCCCCTACCAACCGCTCGCGGGCGGCGCTCCGTTGGGTCTCGTCGAGCAGCCGCAGGTTGTCGGCAGCCAGGGCCAGCCGGTCGGCGATCATCCTGACCATAGTTATCTCCTCTGGTCGCCACGCGCCGGCTGCGGTCGGGCGATGTAAGCCGAGCACGCCGATGGTCAGGCCGCGCAGGTTGACCGGCGCCGCCAGCGATTGAACAGTCTCTCCATTCTCGTTGTCCCCCGTAAATGTGACCGGATCGCCCGACGCGCGGGCCTGCTCGCGAGCCGCCTGCCACGTCTGGGCCGAGCAGGTCGTTTCCCCGTAAGAGTAGCGCATCGCTTCCGCTCTCGCCTGCGTGTACCGCTCCCAGGCCTCGACAGCGTATTGGCGGGAAAGCGCGTGCAACTCGCGCAGACTGGACTGAGCCTCGCTAAAGAGACGGGCATTATCAATGGCGACGGCAATTTGATCGGCCATCATCTGCAGGATGGCAATATCCTCGTCACTAAAAACAGCCTGCTCCCTGGTCTGCACGGCCAATGCGCCAATAGTCTGTCCCCGCGCCCGGAGTGGGAGCACTAGCCTACCCGGGCCTGCCGCTGGCGCTTTTTCCGCGGAGGGGTGAATGGCGCGCAGCGTGCCGCTGCGAATCGCCTGTGTCATAAGCTCCAAATACTCGGAATGTACATCGCCCTCCGGCACGTTCCCGACGCTGGCACGCAGATTGACCTCATCGCCAGATTCGTTGGTCAGGTAAATAGCCACCCCATCAAAGCTGAATTGCTCCTTGATTGCCGTGGCCGTGCGTTGCAGCATCTCCTCCGACTCGATCAGATCCGTCATGCTGTGAGAGAGATGCACAATGGCTTCGAGTTGGCGAGCACGGCGGTCCAGTTCCTCCGTCCGTGCTTGTAAAAAAGCACGGGCCTCGTCCACTTGGATGCCCCTCTCCATCGTGGTCTGCAGGGTGCGGGTCTGAAAGCGGCCGAAAAGCCACTGCAATACCACCAGCGCTATCAACAACATCACAAAGGTGGTCCCTTTACTCACCCACCTTGAGAGGATAAGGGGGTTGTCTGGTATGATCAGCCAGTTCGCCAGCCATCCCAGGTGAGCAGTGACGGCGAAGGCAGCAAAAGTGAGCAGACCGAGAACAGCCATCACCAGGCCAGAACGCACACTGACGAGAATCGCGGCCAATACCGGCAGCGCCAGAAGATACATTGGCCCGTCTCCCGCCAACCCACCCCGAGCGAAGGCCAACACTCCGGCCGCATAGCCCAGCAGCAACAGACCCCATGCCCGCAGGCGTGGGTCGAGGCGGCGGAAGATCGCCAATGCGACCACGAACAGGTAAATCACTGCAAAGATTAACACCGCCGGCCGCTGCAAGGGCTGGCGAATGGCGTCGTTGATGACGAGCACAATAGGTAGCGCGGCAGCGATAGCAGCTATGGTCAGTATGACGTTCAGCGTACGGGTACGCCAGGCTTGCAGTTCGGAAGTTATCTCAAGTGTTACTTTGCCAGACGTGTCTTTCTGCGTCGTATCGTGCATCACGCTTTCTCCCCAGACAGGTCGAGTTCAACACTGGCGCCGCTGGCCCCCAAGGCGGTGCTCAACTCCTCCACAGTCGTGCGCAAGGCGGTCTCGAAATCGAACGAGGTGCTGATTTTGTCGGTAATCTCGCGGGTCAGTCGCTCACGGGCAGCGTTTCGCTGGGTCGCGTCGAGCAGCCGCAGGTTGTCGGCCGCCAGGGCCAATTGCTCGGCGACTGCTTCGGCCAGGGCAACGTCATCCTCGCTCCACGTTCCACTTTCTTTCGCCCTGAATCCCAACGCACCGATGGGCTGATCGCGCAGCAGGATGGGCACCACCAGGTCGGGCGACTCGACCAAGTCAGCAGAGGCCAAAGATGATTCCCCCACCCGGGCTCCATCACCACGCCAAATCAACGGTCTCCGCTCTATCAGCGCCTGCCGGACTTGCGGCAGTATCTCACCGCCGAGGGGTGTGATCCCGGCTTGGGTCTGTTCGTAGCCGCTGACCGGTCTGACGGAGGCATACTCGGCCCAGGCCTGCCCCAGGTAGCGGCGCTGAGTAGTCTCCATCTCATCCAGGGCCGCCTGGGATTCGGCGAAGAGGCGAGCATTGTCAATGGCTACAGCTACCTGATCAGCCATGGTCTGCAACGCAGAAATGTACTCCTCGTCAAAAGCGGCCTCTTTCACACTTTGGACGGTCATTGCCCCAACGACCCGGCCTCGAGAGCGGAGGGGCAAGGCCAACTCGGAGCGCGTATCCGGCAACAGCGGGTTGTCGAAGCGGACGGCTTCCTCGCCGACATCCAAAGCAACACCCACCTCGTTCCAGGCCACGCACTGGCCGATCATTGAATCTCCACCCATTTCCAACCTGTGGCCCTGTGCCAGCATCTGCTGTCCGAACTCGCCCGTGCCCGCTTGCAGGACGGCAAAGGTGCGGCCAGAATCGTCTGTATCTTGGTCGAGAAGGAACAGGCCCACATAGTAAAGATCGAATCGCTCGCGGACCAGGTTCACCACCCGGGTCAGTAGTTCGTCGAGGTCAAGCACCGAGGTAGTAGCGCGGGCCACGTCGGCCGCCGCCCGCAAAGCGCGCGTGCGCTCGGCGACACGCTGCTCCAATTGGCTGTAGGAAATTTGCAGTTGGTTGGCCATCTCGTTGAAAGCGATCGCCAGACGGCGGAACTCGTCCACCCGCTCAATGCGAACCCGTTCCTCCAGGTGTCCAGAGGTCAGTTGAGCGGCAGTGTCGGTCAGCCGCCCAATCGGGCGAGTTATGGCACGAGTGAGAGCAAAGAGCATTCCCGCTAACACGGTCACGACCAACAACCCGGCTACTGCAGGAACTGCCTGCACCATGCGGCGCAGGGTTTCAGCCTCGGCCACAGCAGCAGAGCGCCGCCCGGACATTTCTGTCCTCACATCCTCGGCCGCTCCGACCACCAGGCGGCGGTAGTAAGGAATCAGTGATTGCTCGACCTGTTCAATTTGCCCCCACTCTCCCGCTTCTGCCGATTGGAGCAAGTTTTCCGCCAGATGCCGCGCGCTATCGGAGTCGGTCCTAAACACATAGAGTTGGAGCCGCAACGGGTCATCCGGCGGTATGGAGCTGCTGCTCTCTGCCAGGCGTTCCTCTGCGCCATCCAACGTTTGTATGGCT
>QMOE01000274.1 GCA_003648125.1 Chloroflexota bacterium | reverse complement strand
TAGGTCACCCCTGCAAACTCCCAGAGACCCTACATCTTATTTGGGGATAAACTCTGGGAATTTAGCCTGATCCGTTACTGTCCTGAGATCTGGGTTCTCAGGTAGCGGATCTAACTGCACAGGCCGATAAATTTGGACTATGCCTTAAAGAATTGCACGGCGTCGAGCACGAAAATCACCGCGCCGCCTACCTCCACTTCCTCGGTGGCCAGAACGTACAACTCCCCGGATTCCATCACCGGGGGCAAAGAACCCACGTGCTGGATACGGGTGTGACAGTTATCCTGGATCAAACGGACGACATCCTCCATCTGCTCATCCTCCACGCAGGTGAAGAGTGTCACGTTCTCTTTGCGCAGAAATCCGCCGGCGGTTTTGAACGTAGTGACCCGGTATCCGTTTGTGACCAGGACATCAACTAGCGGCAGGGCGTCATCTTTGTTCACAACGCTGACGATGAATTTCATATAAAACCCTCTCTCGACGTCAGGTGCCCGCCATGCCAAAAGGACGCCTACCACGGGCGTTACTTTGCACCTCCAACACTTCCTGGGTGATGCTCTCTTGACGGATAGCGTGGTATTGGAGTTGCAACTTCTCCACACGTTCGTCCAGATTGGCGATGGCGGCGTCCATCGTCTGTAAACGCGCTCCCTGCTCGCTGACCATGGATTCAATCAGCGCCAGGTAAACTTGCACAGCCAGGTGCTCCCATAGTAGAAAATCCTGGAGAGCCCGCGGCGGCGTGCCCAGGATCAGGTCCTCTGGCACGAGGGGTTGTCTACCCTTTGATGATTCCCGGACGCTACGCCAAACGGCAGCGAGGTCAGGGGGCAGCAAGCGTACCTCGACCCGCTGATAACGGCCAAACGAGACGAATTGGTTATAGATCAGGTAAAGCGTGTTAAAGGCTCTTGTCTCGTAGAAATGCTTGACTTTGGCCACGATGTCGCGCGCTTCGACGAAGGAGACAGCGTGGGTGAGCGGAAAATGCTGCGTGTGGAGTAACTCGCAGTCAGCGCGGCAAAAGAACCGTTCCCCATATCCCCCCAGAGAGATGAGTTTGACCCCTCTCCCTCTCTCTCGTTCGCGCTCGATGAAGTCCAGGGCGTGGGCCACCAGGCCGACGTTGAATGTGCCGCACAGGCCCCGGTCGGAGGTTAAGGCGATCAGCCCCACGCTCCCTTCGGCGCTAGCGGCACTGCCCTTGAGATGATGCACACCTCGCGTCAGCGCCGTGGGAAAAGTTGTGGCCAGGGCGAGTTGGCGATCTACGGCGCTGGCGTACCGTTGCGCTGACTGCAATCGCGCCCGCGCCCGCCGCCAACGGATGGCCGACATGGCACGGATGGAGCGCAACAGATGCCGAATGTCCTCCAAGCTATGGAGACGCCGCTGAATCTCGCCGGCTACTTGCGCCATACGTGCTCCTTGAAACGCGCCAGCGCATTCTGCAGGTCTTTCTCCAAATGGGGGTTCCAGTGCCCAATGGAGAACTCGGCCAGCAGGCCGGAGCATTGGCGTTGCAAAAAGTTGAGCAAACGCGCCTCAAAACGGCGTACCTGCTCAATCGGAACGTCGTCCAGGTATCCCTGCCCGGCGGCGTAGATGACAACCACCTGGTGTGCGACCGGCATAGGCTCGTATTGAGGTTGGGTCAAGATAGCGCGTACCCGCTCGCCGCGCGCCAATTGTTCGCGCGTTGCCCTGTCCAGTTCAGTGCCAAAGCGGGCAAAGATTTGCAGTTCCAGGAACTGGGCGATGTCCAACGCCAGGTGGCGCGAAACAGCGCGCATGGCCTCGTTCTGCGCCGCGCCGCCCACGCGGGAAACGGAAAGCCCCACATCAATAGCCGGGCGGATGTTCTGATTAAAGAGTTGCGTGGTTAGGTAAATCTGCCCATCGGTGATGGAGATGAGGTTAGTGGGGATGTAAGCCGCAATGTTGCCGGCCTGGGTCTCAATGATGGGCAAGGCAGTCATACTCCCTCCACCGTACGCGGCGGAGAGACGAGCAGAGCGCTCGAGCAGGCGCGAGTGCAGGTAAAAGACGTCGCCGGGATAAGCCTCGCGCCCGGCCGGTCGCTGCAGCAACAGCGAAAGCTGGCGGTAAGCGATGGCATGTTTAGTCAGGTCATCGTAGATGATTAGCGCGTGCCGGCCAGTGTACATAAATGCTTCGGCCATAGCGCAGCCAGCATAAGGGGCCAGGTAGACCATTGAGGGCGGTTCCTCAGCGCCGGCGACCACGACCGTGGTGTAGTCCAGCGCACCGTGTTCACGAAACGTCTCCACAATCTGGGCCACGGTGGACATCTTCTGCCCAATGCAGACGTAGATGCAGTAAACATCCTGGTCGCGCTGGTTGATGACCGTGTCAACGGCGATGGCGGTTTTGCCGATCTGCCGGTCGCCGATAATCAACTCTCGCTGTCCACGTCCCAAGGGGATGACCGAGTCAATAGCCTTGATGCCGGTTTGCAACGGTTCACTGACCGGCGCACGCTGGATAAAAGTTGGCGCCCGGCGGTCTATGGGGCGACGTATGATCTTCTCCGGGGCCTCCAGCGGTCCCAGGTCGTCAATGGGCTGGCCCAGCGCATTGACCACGCGACCCAGGAGCGGTTCGCCTACCGGCACATCAATCACCCGCCCCGTCCCTTTAACTATGTCGCCCGCGTGAATGTCCTCGTCACCCCCCAACAGCACGCAGCCCACATAGTTGTGGTCGAGATCCAACGCCAGACCGTAAGTATCATCGGCAAACATGACCAGCTCATCCGCCATCACGCCGCGCAGACCAGAGACGATGGCCACACCATCGCCCACCTGCTTGACCGAGCCTACACTCTGCGCCGACAAGCGATAGCGGTATTGGTCAATCAGCCCACGCAAAGTAGAAACATGGTACTCGGTCTCGAGATTGTACGTAAGTTCGACCTGGCGGAGTTGGTAACGCTGATCATCGCTCAGGCGGGCGATGATGTCGAGCAAGTCATCTGTATGCAATGGAGATGTAGCAATCTTATCCAATTTCTGCCTCGTACCGGCTGCGCAGTTGTTGGAGTTGCCCTTGCAGGCTGCCGTCAATCAGCATGTCGCCGAGGCGCACCATTGCCCCGGCGATCAGACCGGCATCAACACGGCAGACCAGATCAATGGGTTGGGATACCAGTGTCTCTAACGTGGTCACAATCCGCGTTTTGTTTTCTTGGGTCAGAGGGGTCGCGGTAATCAGTTCAGCCGAAACAGCCTCTTCGCCGTTGGCAGAGATGCGGCCGTTCAACTGCACCGAGCGCAATTGGTGCAGAAAGGCATCCAAGTAAGCCCGATGTAGTGGCGGACTGAGAATGTCCTCCATCATGCGCCGGGTGAGCGCAGCCACCAGTTCGCCGATCTTGCTGCGATGCAGACGTAGCGCGTCGGCGCGCTGTTGTTCAATCTCTTCCAGAGCGCGGGCACGCATGGCCTCGATCTCCTGGCGGGCCTCCTGGAGCATCTGTTGCCGCGTGGCATCAATGACGATGCGCGCTTCGTTCTTGAGAGCCACGATTTCCGCGTCAATATTCTCACGCTTCTTCTCGTATTCCAGCCTCAACTTTTCGGCCTCACGAGTAGCCTTTTCCGCCTCCTCCACTGCCTTTGCCACCTGGCTCGCACGCTTATCGAGCATCTCTTTCAATGGCTTGAAAAGAAAGCGGGTCAGAATGTAGGCCATGATGAGGAAATTGGCAACCTGGAGAAGCAGTGTGCTCAGGTTAATATCCAGCATAACTACCCCCAGTCAGCAGTCAGCAGATTGCAGATTGCAGATTGCAAGCAACCGGACGGTGAACCATTCGCCATTCGCCATTCGCTATTCGCCATTCGCTATTCGCCAACGATGTACTTGAGCATCGGGTTGGCAAAGATCAAGATCAAGATAACTGCCAGCACGTAGATGGCCAGCGATTCCAGCATGGCCAGAGAAAGCAGAACGATGCTGTTGATACGATCACCCGCTTCGGGCTGCCGGGCAATTGCTTTCAGCCCGGCTGCGGCGACAACCATCTGCCCGATAGCCGGCACGATAATACCCACAATGACGCCCGGTCCAGAGATCAGAACCGTCAACACGATAAAGATCTTATCCCACGGCAGGTTGTTCCAGTCCATTTTACTTCTCCTTGTTGTTGTGATTTGTGTGAAGCCACCTTGCGAAGGTTTGCAACCTTCGCAAGGGTCACTGGTGCGCTTTAACTGCTCCACCGATGTACACGCAGGTCAGAAGCGTAAAGATATATGCCTGCAACAGGCCGGTAAAGATGCTGAACAGCATCATCGGCACCGGAACGAAGAGCGGCATCACGATAAACAGGATGCTGATGATGATCTCCTCTCCCATGATGTTGCCGAACAGTCGAAAGGTGAGCGAAAAGGTGCGCGCGATCTCGCTGGCGATTTCGATGGGCAGCATCAAAAAGATCGGTTCGACGTAGTGCTTAAGGTAGGCCCACAGACCGCGCGTACGAATCCCGAAATAGGGCACGCTGAAAAAGACGACCAGG
>QMOE01000273.1 GCA_003648125.1 Chloroflexota bacterium | reverse complement strand
TAGCCCGCCCATAGTGGTTCTCAAGCATCCAGTTATATTGTATCACCGGACGGTGCTTTGAGCAACCCTCCCGCTTTGACAACCCTGGCTGCCCGGTGTACAATCCCGCCTACGTCTAGACTGGGAGGTATTAGATTGGATAAACCTTTTAACTACGGCGGGCAAGCGGTCATCGAAGGGGTGATGATGCGCGGTTCGCGCTCAATGGCGGTCGCGCTGCGCCACCCGGAGGGAAACATCGTCGTGCAGACCGAGCCGCTCAACGAGACGCTTTACCGTGGCCCGATCAGCCGCGTCCCTTTCCTGCGCGGACTGATCACGCTATGGGATGCGCTGGGCCTGGGAACAAAGGCTCTGATGATGTCGGCTGATGTGGCGGCGGGGGAGGAAGCGTCGCTTTCAGGCCCCGTTGCCTGGGGAGTGGTTGCCGTAGGGATCGGCATGGGGGTGGGGCTGTTTATGCTCCTGCCCTCTTTCCTGGCCGGGTTGCTGACCCCCTACCTGTCTGCCGAGTGGCAGATCAGTTTGGCCGAGGGGATCGTGCGGTTACTGCTGATTGTGGGCTACATCTGGGCCGTCGGGCGTATGCCCGATATACGGCGCGTGTTCGCCTATCACGGCGCGGAACACAAGACGATCAACGCCTACGAGGCCGGAGCGAAGTTGACTGTGGACGGCGTGCGCCCCTTTTCCAAAGCCCACGCCCGCTGCGGCACCGCTTTCCTACTCACGGTGGTCGTGCTGACGATGTTGATCTTTGCCCCTTTCAAACCGCCAACTTTGCTCTGGCGACTGACCAGCCGCATCCTGCTCCTGCCGGTCATCGCCGGAATCTCTTACGAGTTCATCCGTCTGACGGCCCGCTTTGCCGACCAGGCCTGGGCGCGAGCGTTGGCCGCGCCGAACCTGGCGCTGCAACGGTTGACCACCCACGAGCCGGACGACGAGATGTTAGAAGTGGGAATCGCGGCTCTCAAGGCCGTGCTGACTGACGAGGGGATCATCGTTGACGAAGGGACAGAGTGAACAACGATTTCACTACCGGACACTTTTTGTGCGTCAAACCACTCTACTCTACTGGCGGGGGCGGCGATAGGGTGAAAGTGAACGTCGTACCACTCTCCGAAGTGCTTTCTACCCAGATGCGCTCGCTGTGCGCTTCCATGACCATTCTACAAAAAGCCAGCCCCAGCCCGCTCCCGCGCCCACCTTGCCCACCGGTGACAAATTTCTGGAACAGACGTGCTCGAATATTCTCTGGAATCCCCAGGCCGGTATCGCTGACAGAAACGAATATCCGAGACTGATCTGATGTTTCGGTTCTGGCTGTCACTCGTATCGCGCCGCCGGCTGGCGTGAACTTGATGGCATTGCTAATCAGGTTGTTCAATACGCGCTCGATCAACTCAGCATCGGCCCAGACCGGAGGCAAAGCGGACGGCACGCCATTTTCCAGGGACAGCTCCTTATTGGCAGCCAGCGACAACTGCGAATCCAACACATCGGTGACGAGGTCAGGCAATGATATCAGCGTGTGCTCCAGTGGCATCTGCCGGCTCTCCAGCCGGCCTATGTCCAGAATAGCATTGACGAGTTTCAGCATCCTATCCGTGCTGGCGTGGGCAATATCCCATAGCTGCTGTTGACTGGGAGATAGGTCACCTGTGAGATGCCTACCCAAAAGGGACAAAGCTCCCGAGATGGCAGTGAGCGGGTTGCGTAGATCGTGCACCGTCGTGTGAACCAGATCGTCGCGCATTCTTTCCAACACCCGCTCCTCGGTGACGTCGTGTAACACCACCAGCCGGCCCAGCGGCGAGTCATTGGTCATCACGGGCAGATTCAGCCAGTGAATCGTACGGGGCGGCACCTCGAACTCACCTTCTGCCGGAGATTCGTCACCCTCCCGAATGCGGTGTATTTCGCTTAGAAAAGTCTGCATAGCGCGTGGAGCATGGCCCCCCAGAGCGGTCAGGACATCTTGAATCGTCCGGTTGACCCATTCCTCGGGCGGAGCGGGCAGCCGTAATAGGTTGAGCGCCGGCGCGTTGACGACCAGCAGCCGCTCGTCCATCCCGACGAGGATGGTGCCATCGCGGCTGGATTCGATCAACGCCTGCAGGCGACTCCGTTCACCCGCGATAGCGTCGGCATATCGGCGCGTCTCGGCATACAGTCGGGCATTGTCCAGCGCCAGGGCAATGGCCTCGGCCAGGGATTTAGCCAGCAGGATGTCATCTTCGGTGAAGGCGTCCGGTATGTCGCTTGCCACGTCAAGCACGCCCAACATACGCTCGCCACGCCGCAGGGGAATGGACATCTCGCTGTGGTGGTCAGAGTGACCGCTTATGTAATCTGGGTCGGCGCTGACGTCCGGCACGTACTGTGTCTGGGCCAGCCGGAAGGCCCTCCCGGTAACCCCCTGGTTAACAAATAGGGAGCGACCATCGGCTATTGGTGACGTGCCGGCTGCCGCCCGAACGATTAGGTGATCTGCCGTCTCGTCGGGCAGTAGAATCGAGACAGCAGGCCAGCCTGTCAACCGGGCAACAGCATCCACGGCTGCACGCGCTATGGCGTCTGGATTGAGATGCTCTCCCACAGTACGGAGAGCTTCATATAACGTGGTCTGACGGTTAGCCAGGTGGCGCTGCTCATCGTACATCTGAGCATTGCGCAGGGCCAATTTGATTTGGTCAGCGGCCGATTGTATCAGGTAGGCGTGTTTAGTGTCAAAGTGATTGGGTTCCGAATGCATGAGCGTGAGCACTCCCAGCACTGCCGACCCGCTCACGATTGGCATAGCCATAGCGGAGCGGACTGTGTAGGGAGGATCGGGCAATTCCAGCCAGCGGTCATCATGCAAAGTATTGGGAATCAGCGCCGGCTGGCGGTGGCGGAGGACCCAACCGGCCAGTCCTTGATCCATCACACTTTTCACGAGCTCGTGCTGTTGCACAGGTGTCGCTTCGCCACGGGCCAGGACACTGTGAGTCACGACCTCTCGCCCATCCAGCAGAAATATACTGCCGTTCTCGGCGTCCGTGAGGGTAGCGGACATATTCAGCGCATTCTGCAGGGTGGCTTCCAGAGACGGTTGTTTAGTCACTGCGCGAGCCATGGCCACCAGGCTTTCGAACAGTTGCTTTTGGGATACCAGGTTTGCTTCGGCCCGCTTGCGTTCTGTAATGTCGTGAAAGACGATCAACCGGCCTATGAGATGACCTCGTTGCTCATGGAGAGAGGAAACGTGCAGGTCGTAACTGCGGCGCGCCTTCCCTTTATCCAGGCTGATTTCGGTGTGTGTCTCGGCCTCACTGCGCCAACACTCGCTCAGGTCAGGTCTATCGGCCAGCACCTCGGAAATCGGCCGCCCCAATACCTCGGAGGACAAATGTCCGATGATGTTCTGCGCGGCGGGGTTAATGTCCACGACATGGTTCCGCACGTCCAGCACGAGCACGCCGTCGCCCATGCCGTCTATGACCGCGTTGCGCGCCACCGGCACGATGTCGAACAACTGGAAGCGAAAGATACCCCAAACCGCGGTCAGGCCGGTTATGATAAAAGCAAAGGGGGCCAAATCCAGGGGAAAGGGAATCAAGTCGCAAGTAGATAACGCATCTGCCACCAGCGGTGTCAGTGCGCCAATCAACAGCACACCAGCCTGTCCACGATACAGGTGCGATGAACGGGCAAGCATCTGAAGGAGCAGCAAGATGCTGAATAAAAGCAACAGGTAGGTATATCCAACGTGAACCCAGTGTGCCGCGCCGTAGGTCGCGTGCCACACCAGTAGTGAGCCGCTGGGCACCAAATTGACACTGCTCCAGTACCAACCGTGCCAATCGTTGGTCCAGACCAACAGCAACACGGTCAGCGGCTCAATGGTGAGCATCACCAGGTTGCGCGACGTCAGCCATTTCTCGCGGCCGGTATATTGGAGCACAAAGACCAGCCACGCCGTGGGCACGGTGAGGATGCCCAGGTATCGCACTTTGGCCCAAAAGAGCTTGGTTGCCAAGTCCACGCTGACCAGCCGCAGCGCGTACGCCAGCGACCACTCGGCCACGGCCAGCATGAGCAACACAAATGGCGTTACCCCCACAGCCGGCCGTCGCTTCCAGGCATAAAAGGCCAGTGCAACCGAAATCGTTGTTGCCGCTAGCAGAGGAAATACGTAGGGTGTGTATTGCCAGTTCATCTTGAATTCCCCGGTAGTGACTACTACTCAGCTATCCTCTCGCTTCCGCCCAAAATTGTGGCTGAATCTGCGAGAGGAGTGGGAATCTGACACACAACCTCTCTAAATCCAGTGGTCTTCCTCGATAGCATTCACGCTCACGAGTGTTATTATACACTAATCGGTAAAACTATGCGAGTGGGGCAATCAGGTGTCCGTCAAATTTTTGCGCCGGGTAGTGAATCTTGCCTGGGAGCGCGGGCGTCTCCCGCCGAGTAGGGGCGAGGCACTGCCTCGCCCCTACGACAAGTCAGGGTGACTCCAATGACCGTGTTCCGATGACTGCCTGGGAACGCGGGCACCCCGCCCGCATGCGG
>QMOE01000272.1 GCA_003648125.1 Chloroflexota bacterium | reverse complement strand
GCTGCCTCAAAAAATCGGCTGCCTGCGCTGACTGAAAGTCAGCCTGTAGGGCCTGCGGCCAATGGTCGGCCTGCGCCGACCAGCGCGTCGGCGTAGGCCGACGCGCGGCGCGAAGCGCCCAAAGAGGCCGATTTCAATCGGGCGTAACGCAAAGTGTCAACCAATGATGAACCATCCCCATAAAAATACAGGAAAATTAAAATGGCGAAAATATGATCACATACAAAATGAGGAGAACATCCTATGAAACGCCTGACTACGCTTCTCATCATCTTGATTTTGCTGCTGCTGCTGCTGCTGCCGGCCTGTAGCCCTGATGCACTCCCCACCCAAGTTACGCCGACAGCCACAACTATTCAAAGCGCCGAACCGACACAGCCGCTCCCCGCTGAACGCTGCGGCGACGGCCTGTGCGATGGCCCCGAAAACCCAACCAACTGCCCACAGGACTGCCCCGCCGAGACCCAGGCCGTACCACCGGCCCCTACTTCCACGCCCTGGCCCACCACTGCCCCGGCTACCCCTTCACCCACCTCCGCCGTGGTCATCCCCATCGGCGAGGTAGACCCGACTCACCCGCTGGTCAAATTGTTGCTGGGTGTCATCTCTGGCCCCATCCAGCCGCCTGAATCGCCCGTCCGCGACCTGACCGACCACCTGCGCGACATCGGCGTCACCACCATCCGCAACAACGACTATTTCGACGACCGCATGGACATCGAAGGCATCTTTAACTGCGGTGGCCCGACCTACCCCTCCTGGGAAGGATGCGACCCCCAGGACGAGGCCAACTATAACTGGGGCCCCAGCGATGAATTGTTCACCAGTTGGCTCGCCGGCGGATTCGAGCCCTTTCTGCGGCTGGGCGGCGAGGTGCAGAACGCCGCCCGTCGCCACGATTTCAAAGGGCCGCAGAACCCCACCCAGGAGGCCAACTGGCTCGTGGCCGCCCAAAAGGTGGTGGACCGCTACCTGCACTGGGACGGCCAGACGCAGACCTTCACCTACCTGGACATCTGGACCGAATTCCCCAACACAAGCTTTTGGGACCGAGGCAACGCCGACTTTTTCCGCTTCTGGACGCAGGCCTTCATCTCCCTCAAAGCGGCTTACCCCCAACTCAAGATCGGTGGCCCTGGCCTCATCGCCGGGCAGACGGTCAAGGTGGTCGAGGGGGAAAAGAGCACTGCCCAAGAGTTCCTGGCCTACTTGTATGAAAACGGCGTCAGGCCGGACTGGATCGGCTGGCACCTCTTTTATAACGACCCGGCGATGTGGTATCGGGCCGCCCGCGCCTACCGCGACCTGCTGGATGGCACGGGGATGTACGCCGACGTACCCTGGGCCGGCAGCGGCTTTTTCGACGGCGTCGAACTGATCGTGGACGCCTACGGTGTGGCCAAGATGAACCTCTCGCCGGAAGAGCGGGACCAAGTCTACAACCACCAGCGAGGGGCCTCCCTCCGCACCGCTTCCTGGATAGCCATGCAGTACAGCGACGTAGAGCGGGCCTACCTCTACCGCGCTGGCGACCCCCGTTCCACCCCCAACGATGACCTGCAGACCATCTACCGAGGCAACTATACCGGTCTCTTTTACGGCGACACCGAGGGGACTTACAAGCCGGCCGCCCACGCCTTTCGGCTCTGGTCGCAGGTGGTGAACGGCTATCCCACCCTGCTGACCACGCCCCTGCCGCCCACCGCCGAGACCGGCAATCTGTGGGTGCTGGCCGCCCGCGACGATCAAGGCGACATTGCCCTTTTGGTCTCCAACATCACCGCCAGCGACATAACCTGGGCCCCTGCCTTTGCCGATGGGACGACGCTGCAAGATTATCGGGTCCAGGTCTACCAGGTGGATGACGAAAGCGACGGGCGGACCGCCCTCACCTGGTCCGGCGGGGCCATCACCACCCCGGCGGAGAGCGTCCAGTTGGTCATCCTCGAACCGGAGGGATGAAAAGATGAGACCCGCGAGGCACACCTTTTGTCTGCTGGTGTTACTGGCGCTTCTGCCCCTGATGTTGCTGGGCTGTCGTGGGCAAGGCGGCAGAACCAAGGGCTGGGAGGGGAGCCGCCCTACCGCAACTTCACAGACCCAGCCCTCCGGCCCAGAACCAACACCGCCGGCCACGTCTCCCGCCCCAAAAGAGCCGACGGCGACACCGACAGCCGCACTCCCCGCCGTGGAAGAGCCGACGATGGAGGAGTGCCGCCAATGGCTGGCCTCCAGTCAGGAGCTGGCGGTGCCCATCGCCTGCCCCGATTGGACCTTCTTTCGGGACGAGCTTTTCAAGCGCGGGGGCGGGGTGTTTCCCGTCGGCGACGACCGCTACTACCTGGTCTGGTTCCCCGACGACTGGGAGAGCGTGACCGACCGCAAGATCATCGTCTCGCTTCACGGCACTGGAGGCTGTGCCGAGTGGATGCTCAACCACTGGTATCAGACCTCCACGGCAGAGCACGCCTGGGCGCTGGTGGCGTTGCAATACTATGACCGCCAGTCCAAACAGTACGACGACGATGCCGTCATCTACCAGAACCTCCAGACTCTTTGGGCCGATCTACAAAGCCACTGCCCGGTAGCCGGCAGTGCTCTCTTTTATCACGGCTTTTCCAGAGGCTCGGCCCAGAGCTTTGCGGTGGCGATACGCGACCGGGCGGGTGAGCAGCTCTTTGCCGCCTTCATCGCCGATTCGGGCTGCGCTGGCCTGAATTATCCGACGCTGCGGGACGCCCCCGCTGACGCCCTGGCCGGGGCCCGCTTTTGGATGTGGTGCGGCGAGAACGACGTCTCTACCGTGGACCACGACCGGATGACGTGCGACGTGATGCAAGAGGACATGCGCCCCTACGTCGAGGAGCACGGAGGTGGGGTGGATGCGCTGATCCAGGAGGAAGGGGCAGCGCATGGCATGTTCAGCGGCTGTACCGCCGAGGATGATGCCGACTGTACTCCCCGCAAGGCAGGTAGCCTCGGCCCGTCCCTGCCTCTATTGTTCGAGTACATTGAATCTTTTCCATGAGTAAGGGAACAAGTTGCTGTATCTGCTCCTCTGGGAATCGAGCCTGCTGTAACGGATTCCAAAGACTCCAAGGAGGAAACAAAATGAAACGCCTGACCTTTTCACTTACCCTGCTTCTCTTGCTCGGCGCAGCCTGCGGCCCCGGCACGTCAACCCCGCCGCCGACGCGTGGATCGGTCGCTACACAGCCTCCGCCGGCGCCCACGTTCCCCCCGCCCACCACCGCGCCGACGGACACGCCTCCCACGCCCCCCCCTGAGGGCAGCGCGGCCCCCACGCTGGCCACTTGCCGGGCGTGGATTCAGGAAGCCCACAGCCCGGACTACCCCGACCACGGCTGTGAGGAACACAGCGACATACTGAACTCTGTGGCGGATGGCGACGGGGGCATTATTCCCCTCCAGGATAGCAAATTCTTCATCGCCTGGTTCCCCGACAACTGGGACAGCTCGACCGACCGCACCTTGATAGTCACGCTCCACGGCAGCGGCGGGTGCGCCGAACGGCTCTACCAGTGGTGGAGCCAGCCCGCCGTCCAGCACAACTATGCCCTGGTCGCCCTGCAATACGCCCGCGCCGATGCCTCCTCCGAGGAGGGATACGCCTTTGATGATGCGGAGCAGATCTATGCCAGTCTGCGCACCGTTTTTGACGAGTTGCAGACTCACTGCCCCCTCGACGATACCGTCGTAGTCTATCACGGCTTTTCGCGCGGCTCGGCCCGCGCGTTCAAAATCGCCCTGTTGGACCGGGCCGAGGCGGGGATGAAGCTCTTTACCGCCTTCATCGCCGACTCGGGGACCACACTTGCCGATACTGGTGGCGAGATCCCCGCCTACCTGCAAGAGGCCGCGCCGGACGCCTACAGTGGTGCCCGTTTCTGGCTTTACTGCGGCGGCGCAGACCACGATGGACAGACCTGCGAGGACATGAAGCGCATAGGACCGCTGCTGGAGGAGCACGGGGCGACCGTGGATACCTACCGTTATGAGCCGGGCGGCCACGGCATCTTTGCCACCGTCAAGCCGGGCAGCCCGCCCAGCGAGGCGATCACCGCCATGTACGAGTTTATAGATGGCCTCAGGGCGTCACAGTGAGGCGTGTGATGAGAAAGCCCTCCGCTTGGTTACTGATCGGGGTATTGGTCGCGGCATGTTGGTACATCTGGACATGTCGGACGCACGCCGGGGCGTCCATTCTCGTCCCGCTGGCCGCCGTGGCCGAGATGGTCGACCGCACCCACGAGGGCCATTGGGAAACCGACCTGGATGAGGTATTGGTGGGTTATGGTCTCGCTCTCGGTGATGTCCGGACTTGGCTCTGGGCAGACCACGGTCCATCCCCTCGGGATCTGGTGCATAGTGCACGCTTTACCTGCGTGGACGCGCGGCTGCAAGCCCTCCAGAGGCGATTTCAACCGCTAAAGAAGTAGCCTGAGCAGTTACTTACCGATCATATGTCGGATAGCATAATATAAGAATATCAGTATGCCCCGCGTCCTAGCAATATTTGGGGGATGGTACGGAGCAGAAT
>QMOE01000271.1 GCA_003648125.1 Chloroflexota bacterium | reverse complement strand
CGGGCCACTGCCTGGGCGTATTCCGTCAACTCGGCGTCGTCTGGCGGCCACCTCCCCGGGCAGTGCCGGCGACAGACTTTTAACAATCCTTCCCCTGGTTGTATGGATTCCCACTCCTCTACGGGCAGTGTAGGCGCGAGCGTCGGCGCGGGTGTGGACGTCGGCTGCGATGCGCTGGTTGGAGTGACCGCGGGCGGCGAGGATGGGGGAGCGGTCGGCGTCTGTGCGGTGGGAGATGTCGCCGCTGCTGTCTCCGCCGGAGGTTCGCTCGCGCGCTCGAACAGCCCGTGCGCCACCCAGCCTATCCCCCAGGCTAGCGCTCCCAACAGTGCGAGCGCTCCCCCGAACACCAGGATTTGGGCTTTGGGATTGGCGAGCAGAGTTTTGAGATCGTCCACTATTCCATCTCCACCACGATCACGCCGATATTGTCCTCGCCGCCGGCGCGGTTAGCGGCCTCTATCAGCGCGTCGCACGCCTTTTGCGGACTGCGCGCACTCTCGACGATGCGCTGGATTTCGTCGTCGAGCACCATCTCCCACAACCCGTCTGAGCACAGCAGCAGCACGTCCCCTTCCCGCAGTTGCCGGGTAAAAGTATCCACCTCCGTATCCGCTTTGTGTCCCAGGCAGCGATAGATTTGGTTGCGCTGGGGATGGCTGCGCACGTCCTCCGGCCCGATGACGCCGGCATCCACCAGCCGGGCCACCAGCGAGTGATCTTGTGTGATCTGCTCCAGCCGCCCATCGCGCAGCAGGTAGGTGCGGCTGTCGCCGACGCTGGCGATGGTCGCCACGTCCCCGATGATGAGCGCGGACGTCACGGTAGAGCCTAGATCGCTGCCCGTCGTCTGGGCGCGGCGCAGGAGTGCGTCGTTGGCCTGCTCGATGGATTGCGCCAGCATCTCGCCGGGCACGTTTTCGGTCGTCAGTTTGCGCGTTGTCTTTTGCAGATCGGGCAACACTTTGGTTTTGATGATCCAGTTGGTCACGATCTTGTTGACGGTGCGGCTGGCTACGTCTCCCGCGTCGTGCCCGCCCATCCCGTCGGCCACCAGGTAGAATCCGATGGGCACCGCGCGCCCGTCCTGTTCCTTGTCGAAGGTGAATGTGACCACCGCGTCCTCGTTGCGGGGGTGTTTCTGGCCGGGGTGGGTCGCCTGTCCGTGGGAGGGTTTGAGTGGCCGGGCCGAGGGTGGAGCGGACGGCATGAGCGCAAAGTCGGTCAGCATGTCTTGTACGGAGGCATACTGGCCCTGCATCGCCCGCTCGACAAAGACGCGCAGCGGAGGCGGGACGAGTTCGATGCTCGTGCGCTCTAGTTCCTTGCCGGTTGCCAGGTAAAAGAGCAGCGCGGCCAGAAAGGCAACGTCGCTGTTGATCTGCGCCCGCAGCGTTTCTCCGCCGTCGGGTTGCAGGCGGGCGCAGGCGCTCAGGTCGGCCAACTTTAGGTTTCTCGCGCCGCCGGTGATGATGAGGCTTTCCAGGCTCACGCCGCCGACCTCAAAGTGGGCAAAGTTGTGACTGTGCAAGTAGGTCAGCGCCTGCCCAACCTGGGCTGCTCCGGCCAGCGCCTCATCGGGCGAGCGTTGCTGCCGCCCGCGCGCCAATGCACCCCAGTGACGGGGGTGTTCCACCACGGTGTAGATGCTTTCCTGGTATTGCACGATGGCCCGATGGGCCAGAATGTTGGGATGGTCCCTGCTGAGGCGAATCAGTTGCGCTATGTCATCTGCAAAGAGGTGTCTGTTCGGGCGGGCGCGCCGTTCGTGGATCAGAACTGGCTGCAAGGCGGTCTGGCATTGCCGGCATAGACCGTCAGCAGGGACCTCTGGCTGTGGCGTTCCGCACGTTGGGCAGGTGAGGTCGAGCGCGTCATAGTAGGTGGAGCGGGCCAGTTCGCGCGCGGCCACGATGCTGTACCGCTGGCGCTGGTCTTGGGGATGAGAGAGGATGCTGCCCCGCTGGAGCGGCGGCAAGCGATCAATAGTCGGAGCGAGCGGCGGCTCGGGTGGCAGGCGGCGGGTGGCGGCCGGCTGTTTTGGTGTCCCCGTCGCTTTGTCCTGCCGCGCGGAAGGCGTGGCGACCAGCGGTGAGAGGTTGGCCCCACAAGAGGTACAGAACTTGGCCTCGCGCCGGTTCTGTGCGCCGCATTTCAGGCAAGTAATCATTGTTTATGTCTCCCTACTTTTGGGTGCGTCGTACTTTAGCCTCAAGGCGCAAAGACCGCCAGGTCGTCAAAGCGCACCTCTGTCGCTTTGCTCTCAAAGGTCGTCGCCGTCAGGGCAATGTCGCCGCTGGCGAAGGTCGAGTCCTCCACCTCTGCCAGCAGTTCTCCGTTGACGAACAGCGCCAGGTAGGCGCCGTCGCAGATGTCACGGATGCGGTTGGTATCGTTTCCCTGGTGGATCACGTTGGAGGTCGTCCACTCTACCAGCGGGTCGAACTCGCCATCTACGATTGTGTGAATGGCATAGTAGCCGTCCCCGCTGATGCGCAGGAGGTAGCCGTCGTCGTTCGGCTGGACGCGGCACATCACTCCGTAGGCGTTGTTGTTCTCCGGCCCGGCCGAGATCTGGGTGGCGTCCACTTTGATGATGAAATTGTCGAAGGAGCGATTTGCCAGCCCCCACATCATTTGGTCCTGCTCGTCGGAGGTGACAAAGTAGGTTCCAGCGGTGTAGCCGACGTCACCGGTATCATAATCTCCCACTTCCCAGCCGCTGTCTTTGTCTTCAAAGTTGTCCTGGAACAGGACGTTCACTGGCGGGCGGACGATCAGATTGTCGTAGTGTATCTCTGTTGGCTCGTCCTCGAAGGTAGCCGCCGTCAGGGAGATATCCCCCTCGGTGTAGGTGCTGTCCTCGACTTCCGCCAGCAGTTCCCCGTTGACGAACATTGCCAGGTGGGGGCCGTCGCAGACGGCGCGGATGCGGTTGGTTGCGTTTCCCTGGTGGATAACGTCGGAGGTCGTCCACTCCACCAGCGGCTCCCAGTCGCCATTTTTGATTATCTGAATGGAGTAGTAGCCATCGCCGCTGATCTCGAATCCATACCCGTCGCCGCCTTGCTCGCGGCACTTGATGCCAAAGGCGTTGTTGTTGTTGGATGGGGCCAGGGTCTGAGTGGCGTCTACTTCAATGATGATGTTTTCAAAGGAGCGGTTAGCCACGCCCCACATCACGCCCCCGCCGCCCTCACTGCGCACAAAGTAGATGCCGTCTTTGTAGCCTACGTCGCCGGTATCGTAATCCCCCACTTCCCAGCCGGAATTTTTGTCGCCAAAGTCATCCTGGAACAGGATGTTGCCAGTTTGCGCCGCTGCGGGAGTATTGATGGGGCGCGGCGTGGCGGCAGGCTGGCGCGGTGTGGATGTGAGGGGCGGGGCGGCGGTGGGCTGGCGCGGTGTGGCCGGGGGCAAGAACGTGGGCGTGGGTGGAAGCGGTGTGGCGCTCCGGTCGCCTGCCAGATACAATCCCAGCAAGACGGCCCCTCCTGCCAGGAGCAGGCACAGTAGCCCAACGCCCACCAGTCCCACGCCGCCTAACCCCAGCAAGATGCCCCGTTTCTCTTTCGCGGGCGGCTCCGCTTCGAGGGGCAGTGTCTTTTCCCGTCTTTCCGCTGCAGCGCGGCGCGGCGCGACGTGAGAGACAGAGGGCGTAACTCCTAGCGCCTGCGCCATCTCATCCGCGCTTTGGTAGCGGTTCTCCATTGCCATCTCTAGCGACTTGAGCACGACCGCCTCGGTAGTTGGGCTGATGGCAGTGTTGGCGCGGCTCGGCGGCGCGAAAGAGGCCGGGCTGGCCATGCGATGTGTGGCCGTGGGGGGCGACTGGCCGGTGAGAGCGTGGTAGATGGTCGCGCCCAGGCTGTAGACGTCGGAGCGGGGATCAGTGTGACCCATTCCCATATCGTACTGCTCCGGCGGGGCGTATTCCGGCGTCCCGGCCCCGCGCATTACCGTCCGCGTGTGAGGGTCGTTGGGGTCCCATAGTTTCACCAACCCAAAGTCCACCAGCACGGCCCGTCCATCTGGCGTGACGATGATATTCTGCGGCTTGATGTCCCGGTGGAGTACGCCTTGCCTGTGACAATAGCTCAGTGCATCCAGTAACTGTCCGGCCCACGCAGTCACTTGCGCTTCTGGCTGTGCCCCTTCCCGCTCGATTCGCTCCGCCAGGCTCTCTCCCTCGACAAAATCCATCACCAGGTACGAGTTGTTCTCCCAGGAAAAGTAGTCGGTGACGCGCACCAGGCTGGGGTGGACGAGCGTCGCCAGTGTTTGTGCTTCTTGTTGGAATTGCTGGCGCAACTGGGCCAGCATAGCGGCGTCGAGACCGGCCTGAGGAATCATCTCCTTGAGCGCGACGGCCCGGTTCAGGCGCATATCCCAGGCGCGGTAGACGGCGCCCATGCCGCCTTGACCGAGCAGTTTGGCGACTCGATAACGATCTTCTATCACTTGACCAGTGTTGATTGGCATTTTTGCCTCCTCGAGTTATACGTTTGTTACACAGAGCTACACAGAGGAGTCACGGAGAGCCTCAGAGTGCTTTTCTCTGCGCCTG
>QMOE01000270.1 GCA_003648125.1 Chloroflexota bacterium | reverse complement strand
CCCAATCTTGGAGCGAAAGAAAGCGACCTTGTTGCGAACGGAAGCTGTGATGCGGCGCAAGTGATGCCATTCGACCATCTGCTCGGTCTCAAAGAGGGCCAAATCGCCGGATGGCAGAGTGACCAGATTGTCGGGGCGCAGCGATTGCCCGTCGCCGTAGCGCAGCACGCACTCGGTCTCAACGGCGAGACCGGCATCGAGGGCGACCAGGCGAACGTCGAGGGTGGCCTGAGCGTGGGCGATGGGGGTGCGGTCTTCGAGCTTGCACGGGTGCGCGTGTGGATGACCGTTGGCCCGCAGGAGCGCGGCCCCCAGTTTCCCCAGCCTGTACACGACGGGCGAACGACCGCGCACGCCGGGACGCGGCACGTTGAAGGGAACCTTGACCAGCAGACCGCCGGGGGCCAGTTTCTCAAAGCGAGCCAGGAGCCGGTTGACCTGGTCACGGGAGAGACCGGTGGCACGCCGGATCTGGCGCACATCGGCAACGCCGGTGGACAGCAGGAGCTGCAACGTGACCAGCCAACGCCCATCCTCGTAATCGTTTTCGAGAATGCGTTGGGTATTTTTTTGTTCTGTCGTTTTGGACATAAAGCACTTTCCTTTCAGTTGGATTACAGAGGGCGCACACAAATACACGTCGCGCACAAATAACGTGCTTTACATTGCTTACCCTCTACCGGAAACTGTCTATTTGTGTGCGGGCTACCGGCCAAGCGCATCGAGCCGCGCTTGCTGGTCGGCGACGATGCGGTTTAAATCCGCAATCGTGGCCTGGAGAGCGGACGCCTCGCGGCGGTGTTCGCCCTCAGCCAACCTCAGCGCCGCCTCTAGTTGGGTGGATCGTTGCAGCAAATCATCCCGCTCTTTGGTCAACACTTTGATTTGAGCTTGGTCAGTATTTTGTAAGCCTATAATGCTGTGTAAATAGTCCCGCTCCAATCCCAATTGCGCGATTTTGGCGGCGGCGGGCGCGGCGTTGGCCGCAGCCTGGAGCGTGGAGACGGTCTCGATCAACGCCTGGGCAAAGGCGGCGGCCCACTGGCGGGGCGAGTTGGCCTGGACGCGCGCTTCTCGTAGCGCCCCACGCAGAGAGCGTCGGGCATCGCTGTGTCGCTCGTCGCCCCTCAAGGCTTGATCCAGCGCGTCTATCAAGTCCCACTGAGCCTCGGCGATGTGCTCTGCGGTGGGCGGAAGGGTGATACGAATACACATTACAATTACCTCCTGGAATTTCTGGACGCCGAAAAATGGGTGCATTTAATGGCGTCCAGAAGAAAATCAGAATACCAGCACAAGGCGAGCGGGCGCAAGGCCCGCCCCTACGGTTCGTCGTCGTCCCAATCGTCGTCCCACATCCCGTTGAGGTCAGCACTGAGGGCGTCGCTCTCCTGGCGCAGGGCCTCGTCCAGGGCTTCGACGGGCGCGCCATCCAGGACGCGGCGGATGTAGGACGACCATTTCCCTGCCGGGAGGGCCTGCAAACGGGACAGGATAGTGTCGTGTTCGCCTTCTCGCAGGCGGATGGTGACCCGGTGGGACTTGCCCGGTTTGCGGGGCCTGCCACGGCGTCTATTTTCTGTCTGACAATTATTCGGTGTGGTCATTGTTTGATTTTCTGTCTGACAGAAATTAACCGCTTCTGTCCGCTTTGAATATGCGCCGTTGGGCGAATTTGGCAAAGCCCACGGCGTTGGCCGTGCCGGGGTTGTTGAGCACCTCGGCATTGTGGGGGAAAGCGGCCCGGACGCGCTCGCCCAACAGGGCGGCACCCCCTCCGGTGACGAGGACGGTGTGGAAGCGGTCGGCCTGCCCCCACTGGCGCGTGGCCTGGCTGACGATCTCCTGGGCCAGCGATTCCAGGGCCGATGTGGCTATGCCATCCATCGGGTAATGCTCTCTGTAGATGGTGATGCCGCCCTGCCGGAGGGCAAGGGCGAGTTCAGGCAGGGGGCGGCGTACCTGGTAGCGGGCCTCGATGTCGGCGCTGATGACCTCCAGGGCATCGCGCACTCCCACGCGGATGCCGGTTGTCCAGCATCCAACGGGTTGCAAGTTGTTCAGGCCGGTGAGGTCGGTGGTGTTGAGCCCGATATCCACGATGCCAAACCCAGCGCGGAGAGTGGCTTCGTCAGCGCGGGCAGCGCCGTCGTTGCGTAGGAAATGACCGTAGAATGAACCGAGCGGCTGCCAGACGGGACGCACCTCGCGGACGGTGATGGTTTGTGATTTGCCGTTGACCTTCAGGTTGTGGGTTCCTCGCCAGGATTTAACCAGGTCGCGGCGGCTATTCCACCACAGGACAGGCAGGCCGGTGACGAGGAGGGTGTCTGTGACGCGAGCTCGGGCGAGCGCGGCCAGCATGAGAACACGTTCCTCGACGCTGCCAATCCGGTCTTGGTCTTGGCGGGCGGCGGTGAGGCGGCTCTCGACGATGGCGCCCTCGCCGATGAAATAGGTTTGGCCGTCGTACTCAATGGCCTGAATATGCCGCCGTCGTCCGCCGAGGCCGACGCTGATCTTGGTGCGGTTTTCGGCGCGACCGAGGATGGCGGGGAAGACGGTGGTTCTGACGCGGCCTGCATCGTCGAGGCGGGCCAGTTTGACGTCGCCAAAGCCGACGTCGATTCCGATTCGTTGGGTGTTCATTTGCATTTGCTTGTCTCCTTTGGGCGCGGGGACCGCGCCCCTACGTGGGCGACCGCGAGGGTTGCCCCTACGATGGGCTGGTCTCGCACCCGCCCCTACACATCTATGTCTCCATCCGCTTGCAGCGGTGGGAGGATCACCCCACCCCTGTCAGCCACAGCAGGGGGGAGGAACATTTGCTGGACGACCGGCGTGCGCTTTACGCGCTGGGCTGTGGATATCCGAATATCGGCTACGTTCGAGGCCACGTCGGTTGTTTTGCGGGCAGCTTCGCTCACTGCCTCGATGCCCTGGGTCAGTCCGGCCAGGTGGCCTCGGGCTTCCATCCGGCCCAGGAAATAGGCGGCAAGCGAAGCGATTGGCAGAGCCACGGTTGCCAGCCCCGCCCACCAGCGCAGTGTGCTCTCGCTGGCGCTGGTCAGGATATACAGCATCCCCCCGGTCAGGGCCAGGGCGATGATCAGCGTGGCCGCCCCGATGACCAGCAGGATTCGTTCTTTGGTGGTCAGTTTGTTCATTGGAGTCTCCTTTTGCCTGCCTGCCCACCGAGGGTGTACACACTCTACCCCCCCAAACCAGCCTAAATTGACAGGCAGTGTATGCCGGGCAGATGGGCAGGCAGGCATTATTCTGCTACTGCCAGCCTGGGCAGTAGGTCTATGTCTATGATCTGCCCCGGTCGCGTGCCGGGGTTATCCACGTGTGGTTTGAAGGCCACTTGTTTTAGCCCCAGGCCAAGTTCCTCTAGTACCTCCAGTTGCTCACGGCAGAGGCGCAGGAGACGGGCGGCGCGGGTGGAGCCAGGGCGGCCCAGCCCGGCTTTTTCCAGCGCCATCTGGAGAGCGGGGCGGCCATCGTCTTGGTACGCGGCCTTGAGGCCATAGGCGAGTTGTTCGCCGGTGTAGGCCCATTGGACGGTTGGCTCCTGGCCGATGATGGACGGCTCGAACTCGGGCCAGGTTTCGAGCGGCGGCGGCTGCCGCTCGGCCTGGTCCAGGTCGCGGTGATCCACCAGGAGAAGCTGCACCCGGTTGATGGCGCCGCCGATGGTGTAGGCATCGCCCCGGCCCGCGAGCCGGTCGGCGCGGGGAACGGGGCCGCCGATGATAACCTCGCTCGCTTTGGCGTCCAGGACTTTGAGCGCGACCCGGCCTGGCAGGTTGCGTTTGATGGTGGAATCGTCGCCAAAGGCATCGGGGATGGTGGGGTGTTGGGTGGCGAGTATGGTGTGGATGCGGGCGGCGCGTCCCCGGTTGACGATGCGCCGGAGCAATTCGAGCACTGCGGCGTCGCCGGTGAATTCCTGGAATTCATCAAAGAGAGTGACCAGGTGGGGAAAGCGGGCGGCGGCTTGTTCTCCCTCGGCGGCAATGGCGCGGTAGCGTTCTTCAAGTTGGGCGTAGACCCAGCCCAGGGCATCGCGGGCAGTGGTGACGTCGGTAGCGACGGGGCCGACTGTGCCGGGCAGGTTGGCGAGGACGCCAAGCCCAGCGCCCATCTTGCCGTCTATGAGCACCTGACGGGTACCAATGTCCCAGGAGAGCTGCAGGCCCATATTGTGCAGGGCGACGGATTTCCCACTGCCGGTGGTGCCGCCGAGGAGCCAGTTGGGGGTTTCGTCATCCAGCTTGCCGATGATGTTCTGGCCGCGTTCGTTGACACCGAGCACCCAGCGGCCGTTCCCCTTGGGCTGCTTACAAACTGCTGCCAGCCGGATCGAGTCTTGGGCCAGTTCGGACGGCCAGGGGGCTTCGATACGCAAGGCGGGGCCATCCAGGTAGACGGAGGGGTGGCCGGTAAAGTGCCAGGAGAAAAATTGGCGGGCCAGCGCGCATTTATCGGCAGACAGGGCGCGGTAGAGCTTGCCGGTTCCCAGCCCGGCGTGAATGGAAAGCGCGCCAGCGCGGGGGCCGACGATG
>QMOE01000269.1 GCA_003648125.1 Chloroflexota bacterium | reverse complement strand
CAGATTCCTTCAAAGAATCTCTGTGCCTGCCTGTCGGCAGACAGGCGTCTCTGTGAATCCTCCGTGAATCTCTGTGTAACAGAAACTTGGCAAAAGTGTCCGGCAGAGAATTGGGGGTTCAGAAAACCCCAAAGGTCTAGTGATCTAACGCCTCGAAAAGCGCCGCCGCCTGGGGGTGGCAGTGACCACAGCCAACGTAGGGGTCTTGCACCTCCACCTGGTGCTCGGTGCAAACGGCGTACACCTCAATGCGGTGCACGAGTCCAAACCAGCGGCGGACTACCCGTGCCTCCAGCACCATATTGGGGCAACTGTTGGCGCGCAGGATTCCAGGCACGGGACAACGCTCACACAGTTCAGGCTTCCACGGCTTTGAGCGGGAGTTGCGTTGGACGAGGCGGCACTCTTGGGTGGAGCGGCCGCGGTAAAAGTCTTCATAGTAATAGGGGCACTCGCTACCGGCAGGTGTTTGCATTTTCCAAACGTTGCCTATTGAAACCTATCCACTATTTTGTGCCCGCCAACGTGCTTCAGGATGTACATGTTCCTGTCCCTTTTGAAAATGCAGCGATAGTGAATATCAACCTAGAACTCCCAATGGTCACGTATACGGTGTATTCGCAGCGAGGGATGTGTGGGGTTCCGGGCCAAGAATTTGACTTGTTTGTCGAACTTGCGCCGAATGTGCTTGGGCAATTGTTGATAGTCTTCCTTGAGTGTCTTGGTAAAGACTATTTCTATCTCGTCACTCATTCAACCACTCCAGGGCTTTGTCTACCTCTTTAGCCCTGACTTTGATGTATTGTCCGGTGTCAAGGTCTTTATCTGACCTGCGCAGTCTCTCCTGAACCGTTTCGCTATCAAAATAGGCAACGCTCTCCGCAAAGTCCAGGATTTCTCGAAACCGCTCATAGCTCATCAACACATCTCGCTTTACACCATTGCTATCGCGGAATATCTTTACATCAGCTTCCGATATCAATGCCGGGCACATATTCTTTCCTCCCAAAATCTCGCGCTGTCGATCCAGGGGATTCTACACCCGCGTGACGTACCCACCGGTGCGGGTGTCCACGCGGATCACGTCCCCCTGCTCGATAAAGAGCGGTACCTGTACCTTTAACCCAGTTTCCAACGTCACTTTCTTCAGCGCGCCAGTGGCAGTGTCGCCAGCGACCGCCATCTCCGCCCCGACTACTTCCAATTCGACTGTCGTCGGCAGTTCCACGTCCAGCGGTTCGCCCTCGTAAGTCGTCAGCGACAATTCTAAACTCTCCTTGAGATAACGCGCCTGGTCGCCCAGCGCGACGGCTGAAAGGGCCGTCTGCTCGTAGGTCTCGGTGTCCATAAAGTAATAAAAGTCACCGTCATTATAGAGATACTGCACACTGCGCCGCTCGATGCGGATATCGTCCACCCGGTCACCAGAGATAAAGTTGTGCTGGATTGTCGAGCCGGTGCGGATGTTGCGCAGCGTGGTGCGGATGGTCGCCTTGCCCCGGCCCGGTTTGTGGTGCTGGTACTCGAGCACCTTGTACAACTCACCGTCCATCGTGAAGGTGACACCCTTGCGTAATTCGTTGACATCAATCATAGTTAGCTCCTTTCATATAGATGCAACGCACTTGAGTGCGTCGCACCTGATTATACCCATTCCGTTCGCCTCGTCAACCCAACATCCCGCGGACAATGATGTCTACCGCCTCATCCTCGTCCAGCCCGCGAGCCATCAGCGTCTCCATCTCCTTCCGGTTGACGCTGCCAATGGCCGCCTCGTGGGTCACTCTGGCCCGCTCGTTACGCACGACGACTACGGGCACGTTGCGCGCCACCGCCGCACCGCGCACGATCTCGGTGCAGTCCATGTGCCCCACCGCGCCGGGCGCGTTCCCCTCGGCGGTAGTATAGATCTCGCTAGTGGCCCTATCGCGCACCGCGACCCGGGTCTTGGTCAGACCGCGCGCGCCCTCGCCGTTGAGGCGCACGCCCTCGTTCACCTTGATCTCGGCCTCGGCCAGGCCGTAAGCCTTGGTTGTCAATTCGACCACGCCCCGCGCCGCCACGTCCACCTCGAAGCGAACGTCCAACCGCCCCACCCGACCGTGCGTCAAGCTGAACTCGGATTCTAGCCAGCCGCCCTCGTCCACCTGGGCGTGGGTGGTGGGCAGTACCTGGATGCCACCGTGTGAGCTATGGTAGTGCGTCTCGCTGTAGCGCATCGTCGCACCCGGCCCGACGTGAATCCGCGCGTCCATCACGTGCTTGATGTCCACAGCGTTGGGAAAAGTGCAATGGACCAGGAAGCCAACCTCTGCCCCCTCCCCGATCTCGAACCCGGAGACGATCTCCTGCACTCCCTCGCTGGGAATCATGCCAAAGCACAGATGCACGGGGTAGTCAACCTTGGTGCCCGGCGCAACCGTGATGCTGGCCCGCACGCCGCTCTCCGACTCTTCCGTCTCGATGCTCACACCCTCGACCAGATTGGTCGCCAGCACACGGTTGCCGCTGACGACGGCGCTGGCGACGCGCGGTGTCTTCAAGATATCTGACTTGCCGCCGGCCTCCTCGTAGGCCCGCATCATGGCCTCGAACTCGTGTGCCCAAGCGGGATCTCGGCTACTCATCGCCCACCTCCTCGGCGACGACACGCTGGTAGGTGCCGCCCGCCTCTTCACCCCAGGGCTGGCTGCCCAGCAGGTCGCCATGGGGCCGGCAACGCTGGGCGAAATAGCCGCGCACCTCGTCCGGCGTGCCGGTGTTGACAATCGCGCCGCCGCACATCAACGAAGCCACATCAGCCATCTCGACCATCTCATCCCGATGCGTGATCAGGAGCACCGATGTGCCCTCGTCCGCCATACGACGGAACAGCGTCACGATATCTTGAAAGCTCATCACGTCAATGCCCGAATCCGGCTCGTCGAGGACGGCTAGCCGGGGGCGCATGGCATAGACCGCCGCCAGCTCGATCCGCTTCCGCTCGCCGCCGGAGAGGGCGTGGTTGACCGTGCGGCCCAGGTAGACCATCGGCGAGAGCGCCACCGCCGCCATAGCCTCCTCGATCCGCGCCCGCGAGGGTTCGCGCATCCCCAGCGCCAGATAGTCGGCGGCGACCAGCCCCTCAAAGCGGGCCGGTTCCTGCCAGGCCAGTGTCAGCCCCAGCCGCGCCCGCTCGGTCAGCGAGAGAGCGGTGATGTCTTGCCCATCGAACAGGATGCGACCGCGCGCAGGTTTGTACCCGCCGGCGCCCATCAGTGTGAGCGCCAGGCTGGTCTTGCCAGAGCCGTTGAGGCCCAAAAGCGCGTGTACCTCTCCGTACCCAACGGTCAGATTGACCCCGCGCAGCACCTCCGCGCCGGGCCGCTCGACCCACAAATTCTCTACTGCCAACAATGTGTTGTTTCCCATATCACTCCGAGCTATTAGATGACACTACTGAAAAAACCAGGAATTTCACCACAGAGGCAGAGATTTTAAACTTGATCTTGAACCCAACATCAAATTTTCTCCGTGTCCTCTGTGTCTCTGTGGTTAGATGACCTTTTTTCATGGGAATCATTAGATATTACTGACCTCCAACTCCAAGATGCGGCGCAGGACGGTGACGGTGGCCGCATAGGTGGGATCCATCCCAAAGTAGGACATATTCTGCGCCCCCAGGTTCTGCCCCTTGCTGAACGGTGTATCGGAGGCGTAGTGGATGATGCCGATGTCAAAGGGGATTGGGTACAGGTTGACGATCTCGTTCCTGGGATAGCGGCGCGGGCGCATGGCTTCGTACACCGCCGATAGGTACGGGCCGGCCTCCATCTCAATGTCAGTATACCCCTCGTCGTAGAAAACGTCCATATAACGCTGGTTCTGCAAAAAAGTGCCGCGCACGGTGATGGCCTTTTGATTATCGAGCACGGCGCCATAGACCAGGTAAGGACGCACGCGAGCAGCGGTAAAGGTATTGTTGAAAAGATAGGTGTTGCGGGAGTGCTCGTCGTGGACGACGTTGGGAATCATCACGTCGCCGATGCGCCCGTTGAGCGTGGCCGCCTTGCCTAACATGTAGACTCCCCGGAACAAGCCTACGCTGGCGGCGATTTGCGAGAGGATGTGATAAGCGCCCATTCCCAACGGATAGTCAATGTTGAGAATGACCCCGTCGCTTTGGGCGATGCGCTCGATGCCGGGGACGCGCAGGCGGGGGTCGAGCCAGTCGGAGCACAGGGCGCGCAACTCGATGATCTGCGCGGCGACGTCAAAGACGTGATGGCTGTCCACGTGCCGGATGCCACACAGCGATTCTTCCCGCTCTCGCTCCTCCCACGCCTCCCGACCCTGGGGAGCCTGAAGGTATTTCTTGAGCACATAGTATAAAAAGTTCTCACGGTTGCTGGAGACCTGGTGGGCCTGGATGTCGGTGTACTCTGCTTGCAGGTCGGCGTCGCCCCCCTCGCGCAAAAAGCGAACCAGCTCTTTTTCTCGCCGCAGTGCAAAGCCGGAGAGCATGTTGACCACGCTGTGGGGGTTGCTGGAGATAAAGTAAATCGGCCGCTCGCCTATATCGAAGGCAGAGT
>QMOE01000268.1 GCA_003648125.1 Chloroflexota bacterium | reverse complement strand
GGTTTCCAACGGTGTCATTTTGCGCCGGATTCGACCTGACCAGGAGTGGACTTATACCGAAAAGTGACTTCTGAAGCCTGTCAGGTCTGGGCCAGTATCCTTAACTTAACGACATTGAGGTGACCGTCACCTGAGGAAATCTATTTATAGACTGGAGGAAGTCGTGATGGAAAGAAAAACAGGTACAGAAACTGTGAAGCGCGGATTGGCGCAGATGCTCAAAGGCGGGGTGATCATGGACGTGATCAACGCCGAGCAAGCCCGCATCGCCGAAGAGGCCGGGGCCTGCGCGGTGATGGCCCTGGAACGGGTGCCGGCCGACATCCGCGCCCAGGGCGGAGTGGCACGCATGGCTCCCCCGGAGAAAATCCTGGAGATCATGGAGGTAGTGACCATCCCGGTGATGGCCAAGTGCCGCATTGGCCACTTCGTGGAGGCGCAAGTGCTGGAGGCATTGGGCGTGGACTTCATTGACGAGAGCGAAGTGCTCACCCCGGCCGACGAGGAGCATCACGTGGACAAATACGCCTTCAAAGTGCCGTTCGTCTGTGGCTGTCGCAACTTGGGCGAGGCGCTGCGACGCATCGGCGAGGGCGCGGCCATGATTCGCACCAAAGGCGAAGCGGGCACCGGCAACGTGGTGGAGGCCGTGCGCCACGCACGGGCAGTGTTGGGCGAAATCCGCCGTCTGACCACGATGGCTCCCGAAGAGCTCATGTCCTACGCCAAAGAGATCGGTGCGCCCTACGCCCTGGTGTGCGAAGTGGCCAAGCTGGGTCGTTTGCCCGTAGTCAACTTCGCGGCGGGAGGCATCGCTACGCCCGCAGACGCGGCGCTGATGATGCAGCTCGGCGTGGACGGCGTGTTCGTCGGCTCCGGTATCTTCAAGAGCGACAACCCGCCACAGCGAGCTAAGGCCATCGTCGAGGCCGTGACCCACTACAACGATCCGGTGGTCATCGCCGAGGTGAGCAAGGGGCTGGGCGAAGCCATGCCCGGCCTGGAGATCGCCGCTATCCCCGCCGAGGAGCGTCTGGCAGTGCGCGGGTGGTAAAAGATGCACATTGGAGTCCTGGCCCTGCAAGGGGCTTTCATCGAACATGAGAAAATATTGCGTCAGCTAGATGTGGAGACAGTCGGGGTGCGCCAGCCAAAGCGCCTCAACCGCCTGGACGGGCTGATCATCCCCGGCGGGGAGAGCACGACTATCGGTAAGCTGGCCGTGGAATACGGGCTGCTGGAACCGATCCGCGAGATGGCTGGTGCGGGGAAAGCGATCTGGGGCACCTGCGCCGGCCTGATTCTCCTGGCCAGCGGATTGAGCGGCGGGCGGGGCGGGGATAGAGACCCGCCCCTGCTGGGGTTGATGGACCTCACGGTGGCCCGCAACGCCTTCGGACGGCAGGTGGACAGCTTCGAGACCGATCTGGCGGTTCCGGCGCTGGACGCGGTGAGCACCCCCGACGAGGCCGGCCGCCCGTTCCACGCTGTATTCATCCGCGCACCGCGCATCGAGTCGATTGGGCCAGGAGTGGAAGTGCTGGCCCGCCTGGGTGATGGTACCACCGTCGCCGCCCGGCAGGGGCACCTGCTGGTCACTGCTTTCCACCCGGAGCTGACGGCGGACACGCGCTTCCACCGTTACTTCCTCAGTTTGGTGGGCTGAGATGGCTGCGGAGGAAATCCCGGAACAGGCCCGGCGGGGCACTCTCGCCGACTTCCGCCGTGGGCTGATCGCCATCGCCCCCCTGCTGCCCGGAGTAGCGATCTTTGGCCTGCTCTACGGAGTGATGGCCCGTCAGGTGGGTCTCAGCCCGTGGGAAGCGTGGGCCATGTCGCTGATCGTCCACGCCGGGTCAGCGCAGTTCACCGCGCTGGGAATGTGGGCCAGCGCGGGGACGTGGGCCATCGTGCTGACCACGCTGGCCATCAACCTGCGCCACCTGCTGATGGGAGCCTCGATTGCGCCCTATTTGTTGGGGCTGCGCCAGCGTTGGCGGGCACTGCTTGCTCTGTGGATGGCCGATGAGTCCTACGCAGTGTCCATCGTTGCCTACCGGCAAGGGACCGGGAGCGCGGCCTACTTTCTGGGGGCAAACGCGGGCATCTACCTAGTCTGGCCGGTCAGCGGTCTGGTGGGTGCACTCGTGGGCATGACTGTGCCTGACCCAACCCGCTACGGGCTGGACCTGGTGTTTCCCCTGACTTTCCTGGGCCTGCTGATGGCTTTCGTCGAGGATCGGAAGACGGCGGCGGTGGCAATGACAGCCGGACTGCTGGCGATGGTGGGTAGCCGGGTGCTGGCCGGACAGTGGCACGTTCTTATCGCCGGGCTGCTGGCCAGCCTGGGTGGTATCGCGCTGGAGGAGATGGAGCGAGCATGGAGACAGCACTGAGGATCGCGGGCATGGCTCTAGCTACGTTCTTCACCCGCTACGCGATGATCGCTCTGGTGGGCCGGGAACCGCCGGTGCTGTTTCGCCGCTGGCTGCGCTACGTGCCTGTCGCTCTGCTGGCCGCACTCATCGCCCCGGCGGCTCTCGTCTCTCCTGCCGGAGCGGGTGTCCACGGAAGGTGGCTTGCGCTGAGCGTGGGCGCGTTGCTGGCCTGGCGCACCCGGCAGGTACTGCCCCCGCTCGTCGGCGGGCTGGTGGCGTTTTGGATTCTGTGTGCTTTTAGGATATAATAAATGCTGACGATGTGCCTATGTCGGCCCCGTCGCTGTGGCCCGGGCAGCGATGGGGCTTTTTGTATCCAGGGACGAACGAGAGTACTTCTCGCGCCTGGATCCGTAGGAAGGAGGGAGGAAAGGCTATGGAAGTATGGAAGCTGGAGGGTTGGGCGCTTCGAGTATGCGCGGTTCTCTTGGCGCTGACGCTGTTAGCCGCGTGCAGTCCGGCTACGCTGCCTACGTCTCCCCCGCAGATCGCCACCGAGCCACCTCTGTCGCCCACGGCGACACCCAGCCCCACGGTTACGGAGGTACCGGCAACCGCAACTCCTCTGCCATCGCCCACCCCAACCCCGACGAGCACCACCCAACCTGAGCAGGTGCGGCGCATCCCATCGCCCGATGGAAGGTGGACGGCCGTGCTGAACGATACCGTGGGCAGCCTTGATTTGCAAGGCTCCGCTGGTGAGACCTTTGCCGTTTTTCCCCCAGGCAGCACCGTGGTCGAAGCCAACTGGTCGCCCGACAGCCGTTACCTGCTCGTGGTGCGCTCGAACTGGCAGCGCTCCCCATCAGGCCCGGAAATTGAGGTCTATGGGCCCATCGAGATATGGCAGATTCGCCTGGAAGATGACCAAATTGGGTCGCCCAGTCTGGTCTTCCAATCCCTAACCCGGCCAGATGAATCAGGAAACTTTATACCGGAGCAAATCGTATGGGGCACGTGGTCGCCGGACAATCGCTACGTTCTGTTCTGGCAAGGCCCGCTGTCGGCCTCTATCCTGGCCGACGGCATGGCACTGTGGGCGCTGGATACCGGGAGTGGCGAAGCCTTTCTCCTGGCCGACGTTGCTCTGCTCAATCCCAAATATCAAAGTTGGGCGCCGGACGGTTCCGCTCTGGTTTTCACCGCTGGCGGGTACCGGTCGGCTCAGATCAACAAATGGCTCAACCTCTTCGATGCGACGTCCGGCCAGGTGGTGACGGTGGTGAGTCAGACTGAACAGATCCCGGGCATCGTTGCCTGGTCGCCGCGTGGCGACCTGATCGCCTACGCCGCGGTGCCGGCCTCGGAGACCGGCCCAGACCTGGCCGACTGGATGAGCTTTGAAAACCAGGCCATCGCCGGGCGACGAGTCTACCTGCTGGACCCGGCCACCGGCCAGCACCGGCGACTGAATGACACCGACGCCTTTCAGGACGCCCCCACCTGGAGCGACGACGGCGCGATTCTGTACTACGTCCAGCGCGAGGGTGACACCATGGCCCTCATGGCCGCCGACCCGGCCACAGGCCAGGCCCAGGTAATCGAGGGCTCGCGCCGGCCAGCGCCCAAAGCCGTGGGCTACTATGGCCAGTCGAACTGGGATGACCTGTTGACTCACCGTCCCGAGGCGTCCAGAGCAGAAGTGCCACCACTGACCGAGACCTATTCCGATCCGACCGGCGGGTACACGTTGTGCTACCCGGCGGGTTGGCACGTGGGCCAGGGCTGGGAGGGCCTGTACGGTTGGCAGGAAATGCCCACGCTCACCTCCTACCCGCCCGATGGCCCGGCGCCTGAGTTGAGCCCCTTCAGCGGCCAGGCCATCATCGCCATCCAGGTGGTGGAGCTACCCGAGGGCGACCTGGAGGCGTTGTTGCGCGAGGTGCTGGCGGAGCCAGGTCCCGGCCAGATCACGAGTAAGGACGGCATCTTGACGGCCTTTGATCGGCGAGAACTGACGATGGAGGGCCGACCGGCGATACGGCTGGAGACGATGGGCGACTTTGGGGTGGTCAACCACGTGCTGGTGGTACTGGACGGGACGCGAGGTTTCATCCTGCGCGGACGGGGCGATGGTCGCGTCTTCGATGCGGTGGCGGGGAGCTTGCAGTTGCGGTAAAGAGGCGTGCTGATTATCCTGCT
>QMOE01000267.1 GCA_003648125.1 Chloroflexota bacterium | reverse complement strand
TCGCCCCTCCTCGGCGGGGGACGCCCGCGCTCTCGGGCAAGATCCACTACCCGGCGCAAAAATTTGACGGACACCCTAAATGGACAAGATCGGGCCTTGTGCGAACTCGCTCCTCAAGGATTTGCACAAAACGAAGGCATGGGTATACTAGCGGTGACGTCTGGCGAATAGGCGGTCAGCAAAACAGCCCTACGTTTACAGATGAGACAAGATTTTGGATACGGACAAACACGGATAGAGAAAAAGTCCGTGCGCGCAGCCCGTGTCAACCCGTGTCCTAAATCAGTTACACAGAGAGCGCAGAGAAGGCACAGAGATATACCAGTAATTCCCGTTTTGTAGCCGCGATTTCAAAATCGCGTGTATTTTCCCGCATAAAGCGCCCTGCGCGATTTGGAAATCGCGGCTACGATTTTTCACCCATAACGGGAATTGCTGGAGATATACTGAGATGTTGAAAATTGGATAATTTGACAAAAGAGCCACTTGGTACTGGCAGATTCTTTCAAAGAATCTCTGTGCCTGCCTGTCGGCAGACAGGCATCTCTGTGAATCCTCCGTGAATCTCTGTGTAACAGAAACTTGTCAAAAGTGTCCGGTAGAGAATATTTCTTGAGACGTGGTTTCGTTGCACAACCACCAGAATACTGATAAGATGCAGCCAGACTGATAAGATGCAGCCAGACCGACTTGCGTTTCCCTGGAAAGCGAGTACAATCCGCGCCGACCAAGTACTGACGGAGAACAATGGACTACTCAGCAGCTATCACCTACCTTCACAGCATCATTGATTACGAAAAGATGCGCCTCGAGCGCTATACACCCGAGACGCACAACCTCGGCCGCGTCAAGCAACTACTGGCAGCAGTGGACAATCCACACACTCGCTTTCCAGCAGTGCATATCGCCGGCACCAAGGGGAAGGGATCCGCAGCAGCGATATGTGAGTCCTGCCTGCGAGCAGCCGGCCTCCACACTGGCCTATACGTCTCACCACACCTGCACACCTTCCGCGAGCGCATTCAGGTTGACCGGCAAAAAATCACGCGTGAAAAAGTCGTCGCGCTGGTGGAAGAACTCTATCCACTGATCGAGCGCGTACCGGACGTGACCTACTTTGAGGCCATCACCGCTATGGGGTTCCTTTACTTTGCCCGCTCCGAGATAGATGTGGCCGTCGTCGAGGTGGGGCTGGGCGGGCGGCTCGACGCTACCAACATCCTGACGCCAGAAGTGTCCATCATTACCTCGCTCAGCCTGGAGCACACCTATCTGCTGGGCGACACGCTGGCCGAGATCGCTTATGAGAAGGCCGGCATCATCAAGCCCGGCATCCCGGTCGTGAGCGCGCCGCAGCGGGCCGCAGCGGCCCAAGTGCTCGAGACGATCAGCCGGGAGCGAGAGTCTCCCCTCACGGTAGTCGGCCAGGATTGGGAATACAAACCTGGCCCCGCAGATTTGGACGGGCAGGCTTTTACCGTGCGACGCGCCACCGGAAGCTCGGAATTGGATGGGGAATACTGGATGCCCCTGCTGGGCCGCCACCAACTGGAGAACGGTACCAACATCATTGCCGCGCTGGACATTCTGCGCCGGCGAGGCTGGCGCATCTCCGCCAACGCCGTGCGCGAGGGAATCCGTACCGTCCGCTGGCCGGGGCGGATGGAAATCCTCAGCCGCGAGCCGTTGATAGTTGCAGACGGCGCGCACAATCCATACTCGGTGCAGGTACTGCGCCAGGCACTGGAAGAGTGGTTTCCTGACCGGCGTTGGGTGCTGGTCTTTGGCGCTTCGGCCGATAAAGACATCAGCGGCATGCTAAAGACCCTCCTGCCCATCAGCGACTATGTCATCGTCACCCGCTCAGATCACCCTCGGGCAGCATCCCCGGTTGGGCTGGCCGATGCCGTCGTCTCTGTGGGAGGAGGGGCGGAAATCAGCGTAAACATGAGAAAATCACTCCTGCGCGGTTTAGAGGTGATGGGCTCCGAGGGCAGTCTGTTGGTGACCGGATCCACCCATCTCGTCGCCGATGCCCGCGAGGAATGGGCACGCTACAACGGTGCTCCTGTGCCGGACAACGATGACGTGACAGAAATTTGACTAGGGATAAAAGAGTATGAATATAGCATTCCAGGATCGGTGGTCACAAATGGGATGGTCACAGGAAATATCATTTCCCATGAACGACATAGATTTTGACCAGGTCCAAGACCTGCACGAATCTCACGGCGAGATCATCGAAGCGCCGCTTTTGCCGCTGCGCGATATGGTGATGTTCCCCCGCATGGTCACACCGCTCTTCATCGGGCGCGACCGCTCGATAGAAGCCATCGAGGTAGCGATTGAAAACGACGAGCCTCTCATCACCGTCGCTCAACGAGATGCGGAAGCGGTAGAGCCAGGGCCGGAGGATCTCTTCACCTTTGGCACCGAGGTAGATATTGGCCGCATGTTGCGCATGCCGGATGGCACCATCAGCATGCTGGGTCAAGGAATCCACCGGCTGCAGATCGTCGAATATGTGCACCTGGAGCCTTACATCCGCGTGCGCGCCCTGCCCATCTACGAAGTTGAGGATAAAACCCCGCTTACCGAGGCGCTGATGCGGGCAGTGTTGGCGCTCTTTGAAAAAGTCGTGCAGTTGAACCGCGCCTTGCCCGAAGACGCCTACGTCTTTGCCATGAACGTGGACGGGCCGGGCTGGCTGGCCGATCTGATGGCTCAGGTGTTGGACCTCGAAGTGGGCGAGCGGCAGGAGGTGCTGGAGACTGTAGACCCCGCAGTGCGGTTACAGCGCGTCAGCGTCCTGCTGGCCAAGGAGTTGGACGTACTCGAACTGGAGGATCACATCCACACCCAGGTGCAACAAGAACTGGACAAGACCCAGCGCGAGTACTTTTTGCGCGAGCAGATCAAAGTCATCCAGAGCGAGCTAGGCGAGGGCGACGTCTACACCCAGGAAGTGAACGAACTGCGCGAGAGAGTCGCCGAGATAGAACTGCCCGACGAAGCGCGCGCCCGGGCCGAGAAGGAGCTAGGCCGGTTGGCGTCTATGCCGTCTATGTCACCTGAAACCGGCATTATCCGCACTTATCTCGATTGGCTGATTGATCTGCCGTGGTCGGAAACCACTGAAGACAATCTGGACATCAAGAATGCGGAGGAGGTGCTCGAGTCGCGCCACTATGGGCTGCCCAAGGCCAAAGAACGCATTCTCGAATACATCGCCGTGCGACATCTGGCGGCAGAAAAAATGCGCAGCCCGATTCTGTGCTTTGTTGGCCCACCCGGCACCGGCAAGACTTCGCTGGGGCAGTCCATCGCCGAGGCCCTGGGGCGCAAGTTCGTCCGGGTGAGCCTGGGCGGGGTGCGGGACGAGGCAGAGATTCGAGGCCATCGCCGCACATACATCGGCTCGCTGCCTGGTCGCGTCATCCAGACGATGCGCCGAGCCGGCACGCTCAACCCCCTCTTTATGCTCGACGAGGTAGACAAGATAGGGGCGGATTTTCGCGGCGATCCGGCCGCGGCCTTGCTAGAGGTGCTGGACCCCGAGCAGAATTACGCTTTCTCCGATCATTACCTCGAAGTCCCTTACGATCTCTCAAAAGTGCTGTTCATCACCACGGCCAACATCCTCGACCCCATCCCGCCGGCTCTGAGAGATCGCATGGAGATCATGGAATTTCCGGGCTATATTGATGAGGAGAAACTCGAGATAGCGCGCCGTTTCCTGATCCCGCGCCAATTGGAGGAGCACGGTTTGGAAGAACACTCGCTTACCTTCACCGATGGCGTGCTGCGGAGCCTGATCCGCGAATATACCTATGAGGCCGGCGTGCGCAATCTTGAGCGCAACATCGCCAGCGTCTGCCGCAAAGTCGCCCGCCGCCTGGCCGAAAAGGGAACGGCTCCCCATCGCGTCACGGCGCGGATGCTCAACCGTTACCTCGGCCCGCCGCAGTTCATCCGCTATCTGGCGGAGGAGCACGACGGGGTAGGCGTCGCCACGGGAGTAGCGTGGACTGAGGCAGGCGGTGATCTGATGTCTGTGGAAGTCGCGCTGATGCGCGGCAAGGGCGGTCTGATGCTGACCGGGCAATTGGGCGACGTTCTACAGGAATCAGCCCAGGCAGCGTTGAGTTACACCCGCTCCCGCAGCGATGATTTCGAGATCGAATCCGAGGTTTTCGACAAGACCGATATTCACGTCCACCTGCCGGAGGGAGCAATCCCCAAAGACGGCCCCTCGGCTGGCATCACGATTGCCACGGCTCTCATCTCCGCCTTCACCGGCCGGGCCGTGCATCACGAGGTGGGAATGACGGGCGAGATCACGCTGCGCGGCCGCGTATTGCCCGTCGGCGGGCTTAAGGAAAAGATGTTGGCGGCCTACCGGGCCGGTCTCAAGACAATTATCATCCCCAAACGCAACAAGAAAGATCTCGCAGAAATCCCCAAGCGCGTTCAGCGCGGCCTGAATATCATCCTGGTCGAGCGCATGGACGACGTGCTGGCGGCCGCACTGCGGCCTGTCTCAGCATCTTCTGTCGAGGCCAGCCCTCAGCCCAGCGAGTGAAAATTCTTACGATAGACCTCCGAGGTCTCTAGACCTCGGAGGT
>QMOE01000266.1 GCA_003648125.1 Chloroflexota bacterium | reverse complement strand
TGGGGCGATTACGTCGCCGCCGTCGTCTCCCGCTACCGGGGGCGAATTCACTATTACCAACTGTGGAACGAACCCAACATCTACCCCGAGTGGGGCGAGCGACAGGTAGACCCGGAGGGGTACACACAACTTTTGTGCGAGGGCTACCAGCGCGCCAAGGAGGCCGACCCAGACGTAGTCATCGTCAGCGGCGCGTTGGCTCCCACCGTCGCACTGACCTGGCGGGACTTGGATGATTTTGTCTTTCTCCAGCGCATGTACGACGCCGGCGCGGGTGCTTGCTTTGACGTGCTCGCCGTCAATGATTACATGCTCTGGTCTGGCTCTACCGACCAGCGCCTGCGCCCGCTCAACGTCAACTTTTCCCGCCCGCTCTACATCCGCGACATTATGGTTGCCAACGGCGACGCGGCCAAGCCCATCTGGATCAGCGAGATGAACTCTAACGCTGTGCCTGACGATCCAGACATCGTGGATATTGGGCGTTTCGGGCAGGTGACGCCAGAGCAGCAGGCGCGCTATGCCCCCCTGGCTTACCAACGGGCGATGGAGGAATGGCCCTGGGTCGGCGTGATCAATTTCTGGTTCTTCAAACTGCCCTCCGACGCCAGGCGGAACGAGTCTATGTACTATTTCCGCATGGTCGAGCCGGATTTCACCCCCCTGCCGGTCTACCAGGCAATGCGGGAATACACGGCCAACCTCACGCCGACTTTGTACTCCGGCACACATCAGGAAAATCACTGGGCGCTGCACTACACGGGGGACTGGGAGGAAGCGGGGCCGCGCGGCCTGGGGAGATACCGGCAGGCGACCGCGTCCGGCGCTGCGCTGCGCTTTACGTTTGATGGCGCGTCCCTGACGCTGCTCCCCGGCCCCGGTGCAGGCGAGATCGAGGTGCGCGTGGACGGGGGAAAACCAGAACCGGTCTCGTTAAACGGGGAACCGGTACGGCTGACGCGAGATTGGCGACGGGAACGCCACACGGTCACGCTGACCGCCGTCGCGGGCGATGTCACTGTAGATGGCTTTATCGTTCAACGTCCCTGGCGGCCTTCGTCCCGGCTCATCCTGAGCACAGCGGCGTTGATTATCGCGGCAATATGGGGCCTGCACCGGCGGCGGCAAAGACAGTGAAACAACCATCCTCACGCTTTACATTTCACGCCTCACGCCTCACGCTTATTGCCATCCTGCTTTGCGCTTTCTTCCTCCGCCTCTACCGCCTCGACGCACAGTCCTTCTGGAACGACGAGGGGAACTCGGCCCGCATCGCCGAGCGGTCGCTCGACCTGGTGGTGGAGGGGGCCGCTGGCGACATCCACCCCCCCGGCTATTATCTGCTGCTCCACTACTGGCGGGCGCTATGCGGCCAGAGCGAGTTCGCGCTGCGTTTCCTCTCCGTCGCGGCGGGGCTGGCAACTGTTGTCTTTACCTATTTGCTGGGGCGTCATCTCTTTGGCGCGGCCACTGGTCTGATGGCGGCTTTCTTGGGGGCGATTTCGCCTTTTGCCATTTATTACTCACAGGAGGCGCGGATGTACGCGCTCCTGGTCGCTCTCTCCGCTGCCTCTACCTATTTACTCGTTCGCCTCTTGCAGAAATCAGGTTTTTCGGAAAAAACCCGGTTTCTTGCCTACGTCCTCACCTGCGCTGCCGGCCTCTACACTCACTATGCCTTTCCCTTTGTGCTGCTCGTCCACAACCTCATCTTTGGCCTGTGGTGGCTGGCGACCGCGCGCCGTTGGAGATGGGTGGCGGTGTGGGCCGGAGCGCAGGTGCTCATCGTCGCCCTCTACCTGCCGTGGCTGCCGATTGCGCTCAGGAGCGTCACTGGCTGGTCGCCTGCCGGGCAGGGGTACGATCTGGGCCAGGCACTGCTGGACGTGTTGCACATTCTGATCGTTGGGAACACGCTGCCGCTCAAGGATGCTACAGCGGCCCTCGTCGGCGCGGGGCTGTTGCTGCTCGCGGGCCTGTGGCCTGGCAAGGGACGTTGGTTCGGCGTCGCCAGCCTCGCCTTTTACCTGCTGCTTCCCATCCTCCTCATCTTTGCCTTTGACCTCTACAAACCGGCCTGGCTCAAATTCCTCATCGTCGTCCTTCCCCCGTTCCACCTGCTCCTCGCCCACGGCATCGAAAACCCGACCCAATTCCCAACCCGTAATTCGCAGTTCGCAATCCGCACCCTGCTCCTTGCATCCTGCTGCTTGCTTCTTGCCCCCTCCCTCCACAACCTCTACTTTAACCCCGCCTACGGACGCGACGATTATCGCCAGATCGCGGCCGACATCGCCGCCGCTGTCCGTCCCGGCGACGCGGTCATCCTCGACGCGCCCAATCAGTGGGAAGTGTTCACCTATTATTACCCGGCCCAGGACATCTACCCGGCCCCCTATCACCCTGACCCTGGCGCAACCGACGAGTTCCTCGCGCCGCTTGTGGGACAGTACCGGCGGCTCTTTGTGCTCTACTGGGGCGACGCCGAATCCGACCCCCAGCGGCTCGTCGAGACGTGGCTGGCAGGCCACGCTTACAAATCCAGCGACCGCTGGTATGGCCGCGTGCGTCTGGCGACCTATGGGGTGGCTGCACTGCCGGAGGAGCCGGCGGTCGCGCTAGATGCCCGCTTCGGCGACGACATCCGGCTACGGGGCTATGCGCTGATCGGTGACCGGTTCGCTCCCGGCGACATCCTGCCCGTGACGCTGTTTTGGGAAGCGCAAGCGACCGTCGCCGAGCGGTACAAAGTCACCGTGCAATTACTTGACGGCGGAGGGCGACTCCTCGCCCAGATTGATACAGAGCCTGGCGATGGACTGTCGCCCACCGACACATGGCAGCCAGGGCAAACGTTGGCCGATAGGTACGGCCTCGCTCTGCCGGACGACCTGCCGCCCGGCCGCTACGCCATCGTCGCCGCTATGTACCGCGTCAGCGGCGGCGAGCGACTGCCCGTCGTCGTGGGCGGCGCACTGGTGGGCAATCATCTAACTTTGAAAAGCGTCGAGATAGAGTAACAAACCATCTCAGTTAAGCGGAGGAATGACACAATGGAACAAATCTACGACGTCACCATCATCGGCGCGGGGCCGGGCGGCTATGTGGCCGCCATCCGCGCTGCCCAACTGGGGCTAAAGGTCGCCCTGGTCGAGAAAGAGCACCTGGGGGGTGTGTGCCTCAACTGGGGCTGCATTCCCACCAAAGCGCTCCTGCGCAATGCCGAGATCATCTCCCTGCTCAAGCGGGGCAAAGAGTTCGGCTTCACCATCACCGGGTTCGAGGCCGATTTCGGCGCGGCGGTGGATCGCAGCCGCCAAGTGGCCGGGCGATTGGTCAAGGGGGTCGGCCTGCTGATGCGCAAGAACAAGGTCGAGGTGATCGAGGGAAGCGGCGTGCTCAAGTCACCTCACACGGTCGAGGTGGCGCTGAACGCGGGCGGTGCGCGCGCGCTGGATACGCGCAACATCATCGTTGCCACCGGCGGGCGGGCGCGCACCATCCCCGGCATCGAGGTGGATGGCGAGCGGGTGCTGATCTACCGGCAGGCCATCGTCTTGCGAGGGCTGCCCGCCTCGGCCGTCATCGTCGGGGCCGGGCCAATTGGGATGGAATTCGCTCACGTTTGGAGCACCTACGGCGCTGATGTCACAGTGGTCGAGATGTTGCCCCACGCGCTGCCGCTGGAAGATGAGGAGGTCAGCAAGGAGGTGGAGCGGGCCTTTAAGCGGCGCAAGGTGCGGCTCTTGACCTCTACCCGCGTGCAGGGGATAGAGACCACTTCCACCGGCGTGCGGGTGAGCGTGACAGGCGATAAAGGGGAACAGGTGTTGGAGGCGGAGCGGGCACTCATCGCCATCGGCGTGCAGCCCAACAGCGCCGGCCTGGGGTTGGAGGAACTGGGCGTGCGAATGGAGCGCGGAGTGATCGCCGTGGACGAGCAGTTGCGCACCAACGTACCCGGCATCTATGCCATCGGTGACGTGACCGGCAAGCTGCCGCTGGCCCACGTCGCCTCGGCTCAGGGAATCGTGGCGGCAGAGAGCATCGCTGGGGTGGAGACGGTCACACTGGACTATGGGGCCATGCCGCGCTGCACCTATTGTCAGCCGCAGGTAGCCAGTTTCGGCCTCACCGCAGCCCAGGCAGCCGAGCGGGGGTACCAGGTTCGAGTGGGCCGCTCCCCCTTCCGCGCCAATGGCAAGGCGCTGGGGCTAGGAGATCGCGATGGCTTTGTCAAGATCGTGGCCGAGGAAACTAGCGGCGAAATCCTGGGGGCGTCACTGGTCGGCCCGGAGGTGACGGAGCTATTGCCAGAGTTGACGCTGGCCCGCAACTGCGAGTTGACGCCGGAGGAGATAGCGCGCACCGTGCATGCGCATCCCACGCTGAGTGAGGTTTTGATGGAGGCCGCGCACGGGGTGTTTGGAAAAGCGATTCACATTTGACCGTATTTGCCCGTAGGCGCGGATTCCATTCCGTGCTCCGCGCTACAGAAATCGCGGCTACACAACACAGAGACAACCCCTTTCGGTTGTCTCTTTTTTTGCGCCCACACAACCGCGACAAAGTTGCCACACGACGCTAACGGCCCAGGGAGCGATTTGTGATATGATTAAGCTGGAGGCAGAGTG
>QMOE01000265.1 GCA_003648125.1 Chloroflexota bacterium | reverse complement strand
CGACTTGATCGCCTGCGCCCCCACTCTGTGACAGGCATAGACGCCCGCTCTACGCGCTGCCTTGAAGCGGGTTTGCCAAACCAGAAACGCCGCCGTGGAGGTGGCGTTTTACTTCCACGCCGAACGACGTACCCGCTTGGTGCTTTATCAAAGATAACTACTTTGACATTGTTAAATTAGCCATGCGTAGGCCCCCTCCCCCAGCCCTTCCCCCAAAATATGGGGGAGGGGAGTTGAGTTCCCCCTCTCCCAGGGTTGGGAGAGGGGGGCCGGGGGGTGAGGGCCAGCCACTGTCATTCCGAAAAATCAGTGGCGCGGAGGGCCATCCGTGGGCAAGCTGAGACGACGATCGTTAACTCTGATTCTGATCTTACTCCTGGCGGCGAGCGCCTGTCGCGCCCCAGGCAGCACCCGGCCGGTGGTCAAGATCGGCCTGGCCGCCCCATTCGAGGGGCTGTACCGCTCCCTGGGCTACGATGCACTGTACGGGGTCAAACTGGCCGTGCGCGAGTGCAACGCCACGGGCGGGGTAGGCGGGGCAATGGTAGAGTTGGTAGCCTTAGACGATCACTTCGACCCCGCGCGCGCCGCCAGCGTGGCCCGCGAGATGGTCGTGGACCCGGACGTGATGGGAGTGATCGGCCCGCTATCGAGTGCAATGGCCCTGGCCGCGCAGGAGGAATACCAACGCGCGGGGCTGGCCTTCGTCACCCTGGCCACCGCCGATGCGCTGACCCCAGGAAACACGGGAAGCGCCTTTCGCCTCTCCGCCCGCGACGCCGAGCTGGGAGCCTTCGCCGCCGGTCGCGCGGTGAACGAGCTGGGAGCGCAGCGAGTGGCGGTCTTGCGCCAGACTGGGGATAGCCTGGCCGATGCCTTCGTCCAGGCAGTGCAGGACGCGAGGGCACAGGTGGTGTGGGATGGGCCGGCGGTGGGGGACTGGCTGCCGGCCTTGCAGGGCACAGCTCCGGAGGTGATTTTCGTCACCGGCGACGCGCTGGCGGGCGCGGACGCGGCACAGCGGATCAGGGAGACGGGGCTGACGGCCACGCTACTTGGCGGGCCGGAGTGGGCCACGCCGCATCTGGTGAGCGTAGGCGGTAAGGCAGTGGAAGGTGCGCTTTACGTGACCGCCGCTCCTGCTCCAGCGGACCTGGCCGCTGACGACTTCGTTGCCGGATACCAGGCGCTGGCCGGATTCCCGCCGGGGCCCTACGGAGCGTGGGCCTACGACGCGGCCCGCGTGTTGCTCACCGCCCTGGATGGCGCCCTTCGCACCGATGGACATCCCACCCGCGCCGGGGTGCTGGCCCAACTGGCCAGCCTGACCGGCTGGCCGGGACTGGCCGGCCCTATCACCTTCGATGCGCACGGCAACCGCCTGCATCCACCGCTGTACGTCTACCGCATCGAGGACGGGAAATACCCCGGCCGGCTGGTCTGCCGGTAAGCAGGTGAAAAAAAGCCCCCATCCCCTACTCCTTTTGTGGCGCATCCAGCACCTGGCGCACCTTGAGCGCCAGGGCATACGGCGTGAAAGGCTTCTGGAGAAAGGCCGTGCCCGGCTCCAGCACACCGCGGTGGGCGATAGCGTTGTCCGTGTAGCCCGATATGTAGAGCACTTTCATCCCCGGGTGCAGGGACGCCAGGCGTTCCGCCAGTTCGCGACCGCTCATCCGGGGCATGACCACGTCGGTCACCAACAAGTGGATCGGGCCTTCGTGCTGTTCGCAGACCTGGAGCGCTTCCCCACCGTGACGCGCCTCCAGCACGGTGTAGCCGTTCTGGGATAGGACACGACGAACTGGCTCCCGAACCACGTCTTCGTCCTCCACCAGCAGGATGGTCTCCGAGCCTTGCAGAGATTCGGCGGGGATTGAGACCCGTTTGCTCGATTCGAGGGCCTCCTCGATCCTCGGCAAGTAGATCTTGAACGTCGTACCCTGCCCCGGCTCGCTGTAAACCCAGATGTGGCCCTCGCTCTGCTTGACGATCCCGTAGACGGTGGCCAGGCCCATGCCCGTGCCTTTGCCCACCTCCTTGGTGGTGAAGAAAGGCTCGAAGATGTGGGACAGAGTCTCCGCGTCCATGCCGACGCCGGTATCGCTGACGGCCAGCATCACGTAAGCACCGGGTTGCACCTCCGCGTGCCGGCGGGCGTAGTCCTCGTCCAGGACGACGTTGGCCGTCTCGATGGTCAGCTTGCCACCCTGGGGCATGGCGTCACGGGCGTTGACGGCCAGGTTGACGATCACCTGCTCGATCTGCGCCGGATCGGCCTTGACGCACCCCAGGGCCGGGTCGAGGACGGTGAGCAGGTCAATGTCCTCGCGGATGAGACGGCGCAGCATCTTCCCCATGTTGGCGACGGTGGCATTGAGGTCCAGCACCGTGGGTTGCAGTATCTGCCGGCGGCTGAAAGCCAGGAGCTGGGCGGTCAGCGCGGCGGCCCGGTCGGCGGCTTTTTTGATCTCCTTCACGTCGCTGTGCCTGGGATCATAAGGGTTGATCTCTCGGAGCAGGAGCTCGGAATAGCCGATGATGGCCGTCAAGATGTTGTTGAAGTCGTGGGCCACCCCGCCGGCCAGCATCCCGACCGCTTCCATCTTTCGCGCCTGGAGGAGCTGTTCCTCCAGGCGCTTGCGCGCGGTGATGTTCTTCACTGTTCCTATACTTGCTACCTTACCTTGATAAGAGACAAGCCCTGCATTCATATTGACAAAGATTCTGGTTGTCCCATCCTTGTGCAACATGCGGAATTCGTATTCCCTGGGGACATCTTCCCCCGCTTGCCTTCGGTGGTAGCGATCTGCGACTATCTCTAAATCCTCCGGCGCAACAAGTTGCCGGAAATCCATCCCGACAACTTCCTCCACCGTGTACCCACACATCCTGGCAAATGCTTCGTTGACAAATCGCATTTCAGCGTCCTGAATAATAAAGACACCATCCTGAATGTTGTCAACTAATGTACGGTATTTCTCTTCAGATTGTTTCAGCGCCTCCTCCGCCCGCTTGCGCTCGCTCAGTTCTTGCTGGACCGCTTCGTACAACCGCGCATTCTCGATGGCAATGGCCGCCTGGTCAGCCAGGAGTCCCAGGACACGCAGTTCGTGTTCATTGAAGGCGTGTGGTTTCTCGAAAGCGACGTTCATCACACCCACCACTCGCTCGCCGATGCGTAGTGGCAGGCCGGCAATGGCCCCGCCCCACGGATAATCTTGAAAGAACGGATGGCCATTGACGTCGGGGACGACGATACGTTCCCCACTGCGGGCGACAGTGTAGGTCAAGCCCTGCGGGCGGGGCTCGGCGTAGGGTTCCTGCTGGTGAGCGTCCGCCCACAGGGCGGCACCAAAGGCCAGCCGCTCGCCATCGTAGAGGAAAATGTGGGCGTCATCAGCGGCCATTACTTTGAGGGTATAGTCAAGAATTGCCTCCATGACCGGCTGCTGTTCCAGCGAGGAGGTCAGATGCAGGCTGGCCTGGTGCAGGGCTTCGAGCTCTGCTCTGCGCCGGCGCTCAGACTCGTACAGCCGCGCATTTTCGATGGCAGCAGTGGCGTGGCTGGCAAAGGCGCGCAGGGTCTCGGCGTGGGCCCAGGTGAAGAAGCCAGGGGTGGCGCTGTCCACGTTGAGAAAACCGATCACCTCATCGCGCGCGATGATGGGCACGGCCGCGTACGAGCGCAGCCATTCTTGCTCCGGCACGCGGACCCAGCCAGGGTAGGCGGCCGTATCAGGAATAACCATCGGCTTCTTGCTCTCCACCATCCGTTGAAGATTAGGCACCTCGGTAATACGGAAGGCGACTGTCGAGACGAACTCTTCTGCACCGAAGCGCTCGTACCCGCGCCAGCGGGCAACGCGTGCCCGGTCGCCCTCGACGAGCATAACGTTGGCAGCATCGTTGGGGACGACGCGGCTGACCTGCTCCAGGATGCGGTCCAGTACCTGGTCGAGATCCAGGGTGCTGCTGACGATGGCCGCCGCCTCCTCCAGGGCTCTGGCCAGGTCACGCTCCCGGCGCAGTGCCTCCTCCGCCCGCTTGCGCTCGGTCAGTTCTTGCTGAACCGCCTCGTACAGCCGCGCATTCTCAATAGCGATGGCGGCCTGGCTGGACAACATGACTACCAAGTCCAGGTCGTCTTGGCTGAAGGCCGGCTTTCCCACGTTGTTTATCACCGTCAGGGTGCCGATCACCTCGCCCTTGATAAGCAGTGGAGCCACAGCTATAGACCTGCCCCTCTCGTGTTCTTTTTTAGCTGTTTGCAGGGCAAGCCCCGTGTTCCGGGGGTCGGTCAGGATGTCCTCGGAGATAGTGGGCGTCCTTTCCTTTAAGACCCAACCGCTGATGCCATCTTGGACTTCCTGATAGGTGATGCTCTCTATTTGGCCAGGGGTAAAGCCAAAGCCTACGGCCTTGGTCAGCTTCTTCGCCTCCGTGTCCACGAGCAGGATGAGGCTCTTGTCAGCCCCGGTCAGCCGGGCTGAGCGCTCGGCAATGAGTTGCAGCAGTGCATCCAATTCCAAGATCAAAGTGATATCCTTGCCTGTCTCGTACAAAGTAGCCAACTTGGCAGCGTGTCCTTTGGCCTCCTCGTACAAGCGGGCGTTCTCGATGGCGAAGGCTACCTGGTTGG
>QMOE01000264.1 GCA_003648125.1 Chloroflexota bacterium | reverse complement strand
GCTCATGACGTTACGCGAAATCTCAATCTCCAACCCACGTGAATCTCCGAAGAGCCAGGATTTCGGGGAGTGTGAGTGGATGACATATCGGAGTCCCGAACGGCTCGATTGAGCTCGCCGAAGTCTTGTTCGGGTTCTTCGCGCAGCGTCCCCAACAAATTGGGGAGTTCAATACCCTGACCCCGCGAAATTCCGAAGAACCAAAAGCCATAAATAACGATTTATGAGGATGATGTTTGTAGATGAATGGAAAGCGTGATTATTACGAGATTCTAGGAGTAGGTCGAAACGTCAGTCAAGACGAGATAAAGCGGGCCTACCGTCGCCTGGCCCGGCAGTACCACCCAGATGTCAACCCTGGCGACAAGGCAGCCGAGGAGCGATTTAAGGAGATAAACGAGGCCTACGAAGTGCTCAGTGACGCCGAGAAGCGAGCCCGTTACGACCGTTTCGGTCACGCCGGATTGCAGGGTAGCGGTTTTGGGGATTTTACCGGGTTTGGCGGGTTCGGGCCTTTTGGCGGCATTGACGAGATTTTCGAGAGCTTCTTCGGCGCTGCGCGCCCGCGCGCTGCTGCACGGCACGCCCCACGGCGGGGCGCGGATTTGCGCTACGATTTGACCATCACCTTCGAGGAAGCGGTCTTTGGCTGCGAGAAGGAACTGGAGATCCCCCGCTACGAAACTTGCCCGCATTGCCGGGGCAGTGGCGCAGAGCCGGGTACTACCCCCACCCGCTGTCCGCAATGCAACGGCACTGGGGAAGTGCGCCGTGTGCAGCAGTCCATCCTGGGCTCGTTCGTGAACGTGACTACCTGCCCCCGCTGCCGGGGCGAGGGCGAGATCGTCACTACGCCGTGCAGCGAATGTCGGGGACAGAAACGAGTGCGCGTCACCCGCCGCCTGACGGTCAAGATTCCGCCTGGGGTGGACACCGGCACCCAGATTCGTCTGGCCAGCGAGGGTGAGGCCGGCATCTACGGTGGGCCAGCGGGCAATCTCTACGTGGTGCTGAATGTGCAACCTCACCAGTACTTTCGCCGCCAGGACAACGACATCATTGTCGAGCTGGCCATCAACGTCGCCCAGGCGGCCCTGGGCGATAAAATCAAAGTGCCCACCCTCGATGGGGAGGAGGAACTGGTCATCCCCGCCGGTACCCAGACGGGCAAGGTGTTCCGTCTGCGAGGCAAAGGCGTGCCCTACCTGCGACGCAACGGACGCGGCGATCAGTTGGTCATCGTCCAGGTATCCATCCCCGCCAAACTGACCTCTGAGCAAAAAAAGCTGTTCAAGGAACTGTCCAAAACCCTCGGTCGAGAAGTAATCCCCCAGGAGGAAAAGGGCCTGCTGGACCACCTGCGCGAGGTGCTGGGATGGTAAATCTCCTCAAGAATTAAACCAATCAAAACTCAAAACTGATGAAAGGAGACACATCCATGAGAAAAGTTACACTATTGCTTCTCGTCACCGGTCTGGCGGTAGTTCTGATTGGCTGCCCATCGCCGACTGCTGCACCGACCAGCACCCCCATTCCGGCGGCTGCGACCGACACCCCCGTGCCAGAACCGGCGGTCGAGACCGCTACCCCCGAACCCGTGGCGACAGATACCCCTGTGCCAGCTCCGACCGACACGCCGCAGCCCGTGGCGACGGACACCCCCGTCCCAGCTCCGACCGACACTCCCCAGCCTGCGGTGACAATGCAAGTGCTGCTCATCATTGCCCCGCAGAACTTCCAGCCTCAAGAGTACAGTGATACACGTCGCGTCCTGGAAGAAGGCGGTTACACGGCGGTCGTGGCCAGCACCACGCTGGAAGAAGCGGTCAGTATGCCACCGGCCAGGACCCCGGTGAAACCTGACGTTATGATCGGCGATGTGGTAGTGGCCGACTACGACGCCATCATCTTTATCGGTGGCAGCGGGGCATCCGTATACTGGGACGATCCCATAGCTCATCGCATCGCCCAGGAGGCCGTGGCCCAGGAGAAAGTGTTGGCCGCAATCTGCATCGCCCCGGCCACGCTGGCCAAGGCCGGTGTGCTACAGGGAAAGCAGGCAACGGTATTCCCGTCCCCCGACGTCGTGGCTATGGTCCAAGAGGGTGGCGCTACCTGCACGGGTGAGGAGCCCGTGGTGCGCGACGGGCTGATTGTCACCGGCAACGGGCCGGGAGCCGCCACCGAGTTCGGTGAGACCATCCTCGCTGTCATACAAGGACAGTAGGCATTAATCCTCCCGCAGGCTAGTAGCCTGCGGGAGGATCCAGGTGACCCCATCTGATGGATGAGCAAAACGACAAACCCCGCTGGTGGGAAGTCAGCGTGCAGGTGGACGGCGAGGCAGCCGAGGCGGTGTGCGAGCTGTTCAATCGCTACGGCCAGGGTGGGGCGGTCGTTGAGCAGGTTGTGGGCCGGGAAGATAGGGAAAGCGATGAAACGCCCACGGCTCTGACGGTCGTCGTCAAGGCCTACCTGCCAGTGACCCCCCAGGGCCGGGGATCCCGCCAGCGCCTGGAAGGAGGGCTCTGGCACCTGAGCCAGTTGTACCCCATTCCCTCCCCCCAAATCCGGGAACTGGCCCAGACGGACTGGGCCACCGCCTGGCGTGAGCAATTCACCACCCTGCACGTCGGCCAACGAGTGGTCATCAAGCCGACGTGGCTGAGTTATTCCCCTTCACCCAATGAGGCGGTCATCGAACTGAACCCGGGAATGGCCTTCGGCACCGGGCTGCACCCCACTACCCGCCAATGCCTGCTGGCCCTGGAAGAGCATCTGCGTCCGGGGATGTCCGTCCTGGACCTGGGCAGCGGCTCGGGTATTCTGACTATCGCCGCCGCCAAACTTGGCGCGGGCGCAGTGCTGGCTCTGGACACCGATCCTATCGCCGTGGAGGTGGCGCGGGCCAACGTGAACGCTAACGGAGTGCAACAGCAAGTCACCATCGCCCAGGGATCGCTCTCTGCGGCGCAGGGTAAGTTCGACCTGGCGCTGGTCAACATCCTGGCCCGGGTGATCATCGAACTCGTCGCCCAGGGATTGACGAATTGTCTGAAACCAGGCGGAATCATCGTCACAGCAGGGATCATCGAGGAACAGGCAGCGGACGTTGAGGCGGCCCTGTGCGGGCAAGGAGTGACTATCGTGGAGCGCCAGGTCGAGCGGGACTGGGTATCACTCATCGGACAGATCGGCCAGAAAGGATGACCGCAGCGATGCACCGCTTCTTCATCCAGCCGGAGTGCATACAGGGACAGACGGTCACTCTCAACGGGGCCGTTGTCCATCAGATTCGCCACGTCCTGCGCCTGCGCCCCGGCGACCACATCCTCGTGCTGGATAATTCCGGCTGGGAATGGGAAGTGGAACTCACGGAGGTGAGCAAGGACTGCGTGGAAGGGCGCACTCAGGGTAAGTCCCTGGTCAGGGGCGAACCCCGGACGAAGATCACCCTCTACCAGGGCGTGCTGAAGGGTAACCGCTTCGAGTTCGCCCTGCAAAAAGGGACCGAGGTGGGGATCGTCGAGTTCGTGCCCGTGGTCAGCAGCCGGTGCGTGATCGCCAACGTGGACGCGGTGGAGAAGAAGCTGGCCCGCTGGCGACGGATCGTGTTGGAGGCGGCGGAGCAGGCACATCGGGGTCTCTTGCCTGTCATCCGCCCGGCGATGCTCTTTGCTGCCGCCTGCGAACGGGCCAGACTCAGCGGTGGCCTCTCGATCCTGCCCTGGGAGGAGGCTGCCGCCAGCCTGAAGTTGCTCCTGCGCGGGGACGATCAGGCGGCGGAGGCCGCGCCCCGTCCCTTTTCTATCAATCTGTTCATTGGGCCGGAGGGTGGTTTCTCCGCTGACGAAGTGTACCTGGCCCGGCGTTACGGTGTCCATCCGGTTACACTGGGACCGCGCATCCTGCGCGCGGAGACGGCGGGTCTGGTGACGGCGGCGGCCATCCTCTACGAGCTGGGCGATTTGGAGCGGTAGGGCGTAATGACGGTGAGCGGGAGACGTTTGAATCACGAAACTCACGAAATGGACCAAAGACGCGAAAGCCTTTCGTGTGTCTCGTGCCCTTTTGCATTTAGGGAAGGAGTGAGAGAAAGTGTACTTGGTCCCGTTTTATAAACTCTTCCCAGAGGTCGCAGGAAAAGAAACCCGCGTCCTGACCACTTTCGGCCATGGCGGATTGCCAGCGGATTCTTATGGGCTGCTTGAATTCTACTGCCCTGACCCGGACTGCGATTGCCGGCGGGTGCTGCTCAACGTTGTGAGTGAAAAGCATCTTGAGCGCGGTTTTCTGGCTTCCATTAGCTACGGATTTGACCGTGATGCCGAGATGGCCGGGCCGTTCCTCGATCCGATGAATCCCCAGAGTGAATACGCCGAAATGCTATTGGAACATGTCGAGGTTGCCTTGTCGGATTCTCGCTACGTCGCCCGGCTGGAAAGACATTACGCGATGGTCAAAGAGGCGGCGGCCGATCCCACCCATCCGGCCTATCGCTGGCTGGCACAATTGGACGCAGAGATTGAGACGGAGATCATAGAACCTGCGCCAGCACCTCCAGCGCAGCGCGTCGGGCGCAACGATCCGTGTCCATGCGGGAGCGGGAAAAAGTACAAGCACTGCTGCATGCGTAAAGACCGGCAACGCTAACCACGCTTG